>DATETB010000117.1:0-2073 GCA_035283825.1 Candidatus Brocadiales bacterium
AGGCCAACCCTGTACCAGCCATGTACCGTTCTGGTACATGGCCAGAACGGTGCAGGGCCAGCCCTGGATGGCAGACACAATGCAACGTAGGGACAGTCAGCCGATCGTAGCCGCAGGCTTTAGCCTGCGTGAGATGGCAGATGTGGTGCAACGTAGGGACAGTCCCCCTCAGGCGGGCCAGGTCTGTCCATTATTTCCCCTCTAGAAAGAGGGGATTAAGGGGTGTGTATTCGTTGGACAGGACTAAAGACCTGTCCCTACCTGAGAGGGTAAGGAATATGGAACGACCGATGTGCAACTGGAAACCAAAATATTCTCAATATAAATGTAATGAACCTGCCACGGAAGGCGACAGGTACGGCTACTACTGCATCCTCCATTTTCCCCATGAGGACAAAAACCCGGATACCTTTAAAAAAAAGGTGGAGGAGAGGATAGAAAGTAAGGACAGCATAGACTTAAAGGGCTGTTACTTCCCCAAAGGCTTTGACTACACAGAGATTAAACTCAGTTTTGATGTGCCTGTAGATTTCAGTGAGGCCCCATTCTCTAAGGAGGCGTATTTCATTGGGGCCACATTCTCTGAGGGGGCGTATTTCACTGGGGCCGCATTCTCTGGGGAGGCGTATTTCGCCCAGGCCAAATTCTCTGAGGGGGCGGATTTCAGTTGGGCCGCATTTTCTGAGAGGGCGTATTTCACTGGGGCCACATTCTCTGAGGGGGCAGATTTCTTTGGGGCCACATTCTCTAAGGGGAATTTTGCAGGTACTACCTTCAGTAAAGGGGCAAATTTTAATAATGCCGAGTTCAGGGAGAGGGTCCGCTTTCAATCGTTGGGGTCGGGTGATGAAGGGAAGCCCGTATTTCTGGGTCCTGGGAGCTCGTTCCAGTACACACGCTTCACGGTGGATTCGGTATTCCAGGATGTTGACCTCTCCCACTGTTCCTTCCTCCACTCCAATATAGACAAGGTGGACTTTAGGTACTGTAAATTTAATGAGAAAACGGAGGGACCCTTTTTCTTCTTTTCTAACCAGAGGAAAAACGTCTTGAGAGACGAGCTGGACGCTGACCAGCATGTCATTCTGACCCTGAACGAAGTGAAGGGGAAGAATCTCAAATCTGGTGGAGATTCTTCGGCGCCTCAGCAGAGAAAGCCCAGGGAGGAAGAATACGAGCCTGTACGCCGACTCTACCAGGAGCTTAAGTGTAACTTTGAGAACAAAAAGGACTGGAACACGGCGGGGGACTTCCACTACGGGGAGATGGAGTGCAGGAGGAAGGGGAGGCTGGGAGGATGGCTAGACTTCTTACTTGTGACCACCTACTACGGGGCAAGTGGCTACGGGGAGAGGCCGTGGAGGGCTTTATCGTGGTGGTTTTTTTGTACCCTTCTTCTCTTCCCGCTTCTTTACCGCCTCACGGAACATGACCCACTTTCGGCATGTGTTTGGGACAGTGTGCGGGTAGCTACGTTTATGAAGATTGGGATACCGATAGAACCGGAAGGCTGGGGTAAACTGGTTTTAGCTTTACAATACTTCATAGGTCCTACCCTCCTGGCCCTCTTTGGTCTTGCCCTCAGGAGGAAAGTGAAGCGATAGGGTCTAGGGAGATTCTTCGCTCCGCTCAGAATGACATACGGGGGGGGATTCTTCGTCCGCCGTTTCGGCTGTAGCCGCAACCTTCAGGTTGCGTTATCGCAGGCTAAAGTCATGCCAAAGGCAGACCTGCCTCAGGCACGGCCTGCGGCTACTGCCTGGGCGCCCCACCGGGTCGCCCCTACTCCCTAACCAGCGCCCACACCCGTGCATGGCCGCCTGAGCCGCCCTCTATCTTTATGGGGGCAACTATTAACGTGGCGCCCGTGGGTGGGAGCCTGTCCAGATTGGCCAGGTTCTCCAGTAACCACCGTCCCCTGGAGTTGAAGATGTGGTGGACGGGGAAGTCTCCTGAGAGGCCGTAGTCCACGCTCATGGTGTCTATCCCAAGGGCCTTCGCCTGGCGGTTATCGGCCAGGAAGAGGGCGGACTCCCCGGAAAAGCCTGGGAAGTGGAGTGCCCCGTTTTTGTC
>DATETB010000118.1:0-8271 GCA_035283825.1 Candidatus Brocadiales bacterium
TGTCTTGAGGGGGTTGTTCAAATCCCTGGGGAGGGGGTTATTTTACGCCTTCTATGGGTGCCAGGGCTAGAAAATAATAGCCCAGGGGCAGGCAGACCAATATGCAATCTATTATATCAAGTACCCCACCAAAAGTGGGTATGAGGTTCCCCGAGTCTTTAACCCCTGCATCCCTCTTCATCATGGATTCAAAGAGGTCCCCAGATATAGACCCCACCCCTATGAGGAGCGCGAAAGGTATGGCCCACTGCATGGGCAAAAAGCTCCACTGAGGTAAGAAACACTGTCCCACCCCAATAAGGACACACAGAAAGAGTCCAAAGAGTGCCCCCTCTACGGTCTTGTTAGGGCTAATGGCAGGGCAGAGTTTATGTTTACCAAAGCTCCTGCCAAAGAAATACCCCCCTATATCCATTATCTTTGCCATAAGGAGCACCCCAATCAGGGCGGCCAGGCCCTTCTTGCCAGGGAGGTGCCTCAAGGCCATGGCAAAGGATAAAAGGAAGAATACGTAGACTACACCAAACAGGGTGACGGCGATGTTGTTAATGGCACCGTCTATTCCTATGGTGAAACCTTGCAGTAGAAAGAACCATAAGAGGATAAGGAGGGGCACTACAGGGTTAATGGAAAACTCCCCGTGGGACCTTACCTCCCACCAGATACACAGAAATAATATCAGGCCAGCCGCCAGCCCCGATAATCTGAAAGGGGTCAGCCCCTTCTTCCCAGCCATGTTGTAGAACTCAAGGAGGGCCATTGCACCAACCAGGATACCCAGGAAGCCCAGGCCTAAATCCGAGCCCGAGACGACGTCCAAGCTTATAATACCAAAAAAGGCGGCTAACAGGGCCGCACCCCAGGCTATTCTGGTCTGGTTATAGGTCACTGGAGTATCCCGCCATAACGCCTCTCTCTTCCTGCATAGTCCCTGAGGGCTTCTTCTAGCTGTTCCTTACGGAAATCAGGCCAGTACACGGGAGTAACCCAGAGTTCAGTATAGGATATCTCCCACAGGAGGAAATTACTCACCCGCATGTCTCCCCCCGTCCTGATGAGGAGGTCAGGGTCTCTCATCCCTGCCGTATACATGTTCTCTGTAAGGGTCGCCTCGTTTATGTCCTCCGGCCGCAACTTCCCCTCTTGCACCTTCTGAGCCAGTCTCCTGGCCGCATCTACAATCTCGGTCCTCCCCCCATAATTAAGGGCAAGGCAGAGTACCATGCCAGTATTGCTCTTGCTTAGTTCAATCTCCGTGGCAATCTCTTTCTGGACGTCTTCGGGAAGGCCCTCTATCCTGCCAATGACGGCGAAACGTATATTATTATCCATAATGGTCTTTAATTCTCTGATGAGGTATCGCCTGAGGAGTCGCATGAGGATTGCCACCTCAAACCTTGGGCGGGACCAGTTCTCACTGGAGAAGGCGTAGAGGGTAAGTTGCTCTATGTGCCGACTGGCACACTCTTCGGTAATCTCCCGTACGGACTTCACCCCCTCTATATGACCCCTTACCCTGGCCAGGCCGCGCTTGCTTGCCCATCGGCCATTACCATCCATTATAATAGCAACGTGTCTGGGAAGACCGTTCTGTTCACTCATTTATCGTTATACGGCGGCGTTGCGGTTTCTTTTGAGTTGTACTGCGGATTCGAATAAACTGTCTGCGGTCTGGGCCAACAGAGACCATGGTCACCTTTAGACCAAGCAACTCTTCCAGACACCGGACATAGTTTACGGCCTCCCTGGGTAACTTATGGATACTGGTACAACAAGAAGTGTCCTGCCGCCAGCCGGGCCTCTCCTCGTAAACGGGTTCACACTGGGGCAAGAGGGCAAGGTCAGGGGGGAACCTTTCATGCACCTTGCCATCGTATTTATAGCCCACGCATATCTTCAACGTCTCCTGGTCATCAAGGACGTCCAGCTTTGTCAGAATCGTCTCATCCACTCCATTTATCGTAGCGGCATGTCTCACCGCCACTGCATCAAACCATCCACAGCGTCTGGGTCTCCCCGTAGTAGCGCCAAACTCTCCACCCCGCAATCTCAGGTGTTCTTCCAGGGCGCCGCCTGCTTCGGTGGGGAAAGGGCCACTGCCCACCCTGGTGGTGTAGGCCTTCATTACCCCGTAAATCTTGTGAATCTGCTTGGGAGAGACGCCTGCCCCTGGGGCCGCACCACATGCCGTAGCGTTAGAAGAGGTAATAAAAGGATACGTGCCAAAGTCCACGTCCAGCAGGCTACCCTGTGCACCTTCAAAGAGGACACGTTTGGAACTTTTTATCGCCTCGTTCACGTATTCTACCGTATCACACACGTACGGTTCCAGCCTCTTTGCATAGGCTGCGTACTCCTCGTATATCTCCTCCCAGGATAGCGGTTCCGCATCGTACAGGCCCTGCAGGAGACGGTTCTTCTCCTCCACGTTCCTCCGTATCTGACGCTTAAGGTGCTCCGGGTAATAAAGCTCTATCACCCGTATACCAACCCTTGTCATCTTGTCGGCATAACAAGGGCCTATCCCCCTTCCCGTAGTACCTATCTTGTCTTGCCCCTTGTCGGATTCAGAAAGGGTGTCTAAAAGTTTATGGTATGGGAAGACCAGATGGGCCCTGTCGCTAACGAAGAGGTTGTCCTTTATTGAGACGTCCTTCTTTTTTAGCTCCTCCACCTCCTCCAGGAACAAGGCAGGGTCAAGGGCAACCCCATTACCTATCACACATTTTTTCTCCGGGTGTAGGATTCCGGAAGGGATAAGGTGAAGGACGAATTTCTCGCCACTGACAACAACCGTGTGACCTGCGTTACCACCCCCCTGGTATCTGACGATTACATCGTATTCGTCGGTGAGGATATCTATTACCTTACCCTTGCCCTCATCCCCCCACTGCAGACCCACTACGCAGGCATTAGACATAGAACGGTCCCGTTAGCATTTATTTATTGGTTTAATGCAAATACCTTGAGAATATTACACTTAGAATTATAGATTGGTACTAATTCATTGTCAATAATAAAGAATATGTAGGGACAACCCTTTAGGTCTGTCCATCCAGGATCCGCCTAAGGCGGAGCACGCTACAAATGTCTCATGGCCATCTCAGTTCCACCTCCCCAAGTTCCCTCACTTGTCCCAGCACCTCTGCGGCCTTTCCCACCAGGACTATCACCATATTATCGGGATTAAAGAACCTCCCTGCCAGCTGATTTACCTCCTCCAGGCTCACCGCCTCAATGTGCTCCAGATACGTCTCAAGATAATCGTCTGGCAGACCATAGAACTCCTGCTCCAGGAGTTGGGAGGCAATCTGGGAGGGGGTCTCAAGGCCCAGTGGGAAGCTCCCTTTATAGTAGGCCCTGGCGGCATCCAGTTCCCCCGGGCTTATCCCCTCCTGCCGTACCCTCTCCAGTTCCTTTAGCAATAACTGCAAGGTCTCCAGGGTCGTCTCGTTTTTCGTGTGGGTCCTGATAAAAAAAGGCCCCCTCTCTCTCCTTGCATAAAACTTGCCGTTTACCCCGTAGGTCAGCCCCCTCTTGGCCCTGAGTTCTGTATACAGCCGGGAGGCTGGGCCAGAGGCCAGGACATGGTTTAATAGGAGCAGGGGAAAGAAGTCCTGACTCTTCCTTTCAATCCCAAGCAGACCAATGCGCATCTCGGTCTGGGTGAGGTCGGGTTTATCCAGGAGACGTATCTTCCGGCCAGTCCTGGGAGGGGGGACCGGAAGGGGGAAAGTATGAGTCTCTACAGTCTTCCACTCCCCAAGATGGTCCTCCAGCCCTTTCCAGACCTCAGCAGGGTCAAAGTCTCCAATTACCGCAAGGATGGAGTTATTGGGGAGGTAGTATCTCCTGTGAAATTCTACCACGTCAAATCTTGTAATGACCTTCAGCCCTTCCAGGGTGCCTATAGGAGGGTGGCCATAGGGGTGGTTATCAAAGAGGAGTTCATCCAAGTGGCGTTCTGCAATGATTCGGCGGTTGTCTTTCTCCCTGAGGATAGAGGCCAAGAACTTCTCCCGGTTCCTCTCTAATTCTTCTTCAGGAAAGGACGGGGATAGAACAACCTGGGATAAGAGGCCAAGGATAGCAGGAAGGTCTCTCTTTAAAGAAGTGGCCGAGAGGGTGGCGAAATCGTACTCGCAACGCTCCCGCAGGGTACCCCCAATAAACTCTATCTCTTCACTAAGCTCCTGGGCAGTCTTTCTTGTGGTACCCTCCAGGAGGAGGGAGGAGGTGAGATAAGCCAGGCCATGCCTATCAGCCGGGTCAATGGCAGAGCCGGCCTCCACCATCAGTTCCACAGCAACTACGGGGAGTTCGTGATACTCTACAAGGATAACCCTCAGGCCGTTGGGCAGGGTCTTTTTCTCGTAATTTAGGGTAATGCCTTCCCCGGCAACAGCCGTAGCGGCCCAGAATATTAGACCAAAGATTATCCATAAACGCATGTAATGTTCCTTCTCCCTAATGCTTACTGCCTACTCCCTACGCCCCTTTGTGTATAATTGTAAATTGAAAATTGGAAATTCTAAATTTGAAATTTCCAATCTGCAATACAATTTTTCCCCTACCCCCTACCCCCTATCTACGGTCCCTTGTCCCACGTCTCAGGGAGTAGCCTTACTACCACACGGTTCTTGCGGTTGAAGTACTCCCTGGCCACCCTCAGGAGTTCCTCGGCAGTGGCCTGGCGATACCTTTCTAGTACCTTAAGGAAAAACAACGGGTCCCCACTCTCGGTCAGGCTGTAGCCTATGCGTATCCCACGGATGAAGTTGCCCTGGAGACCAAAGATTAACCTGGCCTCCTTTTGGTTCTTTGCCTTCTGGAGTTCCCTGTCGGAGACCCTTTCCTCCCGCAGTTTCTCCAGTTCTGCGTATACGGCAGACTCTATATCTTCAGGGGTGTAGCCCTTCTGAATACCCTCTACAGTAATAGTGAACAACCCCGGGTCTTTCATTTTATCCACGTCTGTAGAGAAGGAGAGGGCCATACGCCCCCGGATGAGTTTTTGGTACAGTCTGGCACTCCGCCCCTCTCCCAGGAGGCTTGAGAGGAGTTCCAGGGCGGGGACGTCTGGATGGGTGGCCGCAGGGATATGGTAGGCCACAACCACCCAGGGGAATTGGGTGGAGACGTAGCAGTTGGCCTGTCTCTCCCCCCTTTGTGGGGTCTCCGGGGTGATTCCTTCTTTGGGTCGTCCATTTTTGTGGGAAGGGATGGGGCCAAAGTGTCTTTCTATGACACGGATGGTCTCCTCGGGGTCTATGTCCCCCAGCACCAGTACGGTGGCATTATCTGGGGCATAGTAGTGTAGGAAAAATTCCTGGCAGTCCTCAAGGCTTATGGCATCAAGGTCAGACGTCCACCCACTGACGGGCCACTGATAGGGGTGGAGTGAGAAGGCCGTGGCATATAGCTCCTCTGCCAGGACGCCAGAGAGGGAGTTATCTACCCTCAGTCGCCTTTCTTCCTTGACCACCTCCCTCTCGGAGGCAAGGGTCTCAGGGGTGAGCCTCAGACTGGCCATCCTGTCGGCCTCCAGTTCTGCGGCCAGTTCCAGTCTAGAGTTAGGCAGGTTCTCAAAGTAGGCGGTACAGTCCTGTGTAGTGAAGGCGTTATCGTTACCGCCATTAAGGGTTACAAGGCGGCTGTGTTCCTCTGGGCCGAAACGGGCCGAGCCCTTGAACATCATGTGTTCAAAGAGATGGGAGAGGCCCGTAATGCCAGGCCGCTCATTCCTGGAACCCACGTTGTACCAGACCTGGAGGCTGATTATGGGGGCAGAGTGGTCTTCGTGCATTAGCAGGGTGAGGCCGTTCTTCAGGCGGTATTCTTTGAGGTCTAGCCCAAACGTTGTGTACGCGGGGGTTTGAGGGTGTAGGGACAGACCTTCAGGTCTGTCCGTTTCGGACAGGGCTAAAGTTGAAAATCCACCATCTTTTGGGCGGGCCCTGTCCCTACAGACTTCTGACCCCGCCCCGCACAGAAAGAGAAATACAAAAAGGTACAGTATCTTTGAAGGTTTCACCACGCAATAACCTTGTCTGACTCAAAAATCAGTTCAAGCATTCCATTGTAGTCCAGTAGGGGCATCCGCCTCAGGCGGACAACGTCCCCTACACCCCTGGCCTCTACGTCGTCTTTCAGGGCAAAGACCTCCAGACCTTTCAGTGTCTCAGCCCTGGTGAGTACGGCATCGTGGATGAGCAGGAGGGCAACTTTTTGTGTCAGATCGGTGGCCTGGGCCAGGGCGGTGGAGAGGGCCAGCTCATGGCCTTTGTCTCTTATGATATGCAGTATCTTCATAAAATTATAGGGGCCAGGGATTAGGGAAATCCAAATTCCAAAGCTCAAATGTCAAGTCAATGTCAAAGTTCAAATGCCAAATGTTTTGGGCCTCAAGTTTTCTTTGGAATTTGAATTTTGGATTTCATTTGTCATTTGGACTTTGACATTTTTCCTAGCCCCTAATCCCTGATTACTGCCAGGGGATTACCCTATCGGCCTCGGAAAGGATTTTGACTACCTCCGCACTACTCAGGACGTCTGCCTTGACGGAGGGTTCCTCTATCCCCCTCTCTTCCATAGACTCCCTCTCTACCACCAGGCGGTGGCCCAGGAGTCTAAGGGCCTCCAGGTGCTTTTTTATAATCCCTGACTGTATCTTTTCAGGTGCAACGTTGCCTGTTAAGTAGACGCCGTCCTTAACAAATATTACGGTAACCTTGTTATCCTCCTCCAGGGTCAGGCCCACGGCCATCCTCAGACCCTCGGAGTTCCTCAGGGTATTAAAGGGGGATTTGTGGATTATTACGGCAACCTGGTTCATCGTTCCTGTTTTGTAGGGGCGTATTGCATACGCCCTAGTTAAAGGAAAGAAACCTATATGACTCTTTTATTAGCACGGCCAGGTCGTACTGACTGCCCCATAGGACAAAGGACTTCCTCTCCACCTTTCGCTCCAGGCAGTTATGGGCGCAGACAACCACCTTTGCACCTTTTTGGGTAAGCCCTTCAAGACGTGCATCGTTGAGGTGATATACCCCATCGCACATGAGGAATATCTCTACCTGTCTCCCCTCGGCCAGTGCCGTCTCGGCCAGACGTAGGACGGTATGGGTGTTCTCGTTTTCGGGGCTGGTAGTAAGCAGTATACCCAGTTTTTCACTCATTAGTTTTTGGCCATGGGCAAGGTGTCTTCTGTCCCTATTATCTAATATTATCTAACACGCACCGCCATAAAAGTAAATAGCCAGTTTCCCTGCGTTCTACAGACTGGGATATGGGATGTGTCCCCTAATTAACAATTAACACTAATTACAATATATTCCACAAGACCCCTGCAAAAAGTTGTTGAAGCAATAAGATGATTTTGCTATAATTTTTTATCTTACGCTCGCCGTAAGAATTGACCCCAATGAGGAGCATAACTGAAAAGGCCAGTAGCCCATCCGCCTCTGGCGGATTATCGCCCAACAAGACCATAAATCTAAAAGGGGAGGTCTGTCCCTACACCTTTGTAAAGACCAAACTGGCCCTGGAGGAGATGTCTGTGGGTGAGGTGCTGGAGGTGATTGTAGACCACGAACCAGCCGTGGAAAACGTCCCCAGGAGCATCCAGAACGAGGGGCAAAAGGTCTTGGCCGTAGAAAAATTGAACGACACGGACGGTATTACCACCTGGAGATTAGTAATAAAGAAGGAAAAAGACTAGATATGGATTTCTCGGAAGAACAAATAAAACGATACTCAAGGCATATCATCCTCCCCGAGGTAGGGGGGCGTGGGCAGAAGAAGCTCCTGCAATCCAGTGTGTTCCTGGTAGGGGCTGGCGGGCTGGGTTGTCCGGCCGCCTACTATCTGGCCGCCGCAGGTGTGGGAAAGCTGGGCATAGCAGACGGTGACGACGTAGACCACTCCAACCTCCAGCGACAGATACTCCACTCCACTAAAGACGTTGGCTACCCCAAGGCCCTCTCCGCCAAGGCCACCCTTGAGGCCCTGAACCCCGACGTAGAGGTGGTCCCCTTCATGCACAGATTAAACTCTGAGAACATCATGGATATTATCAAGGACTACGACGTAATCCTGGACGGTTCGGATAACTTCCCTACCAGGTATCTTGTAAACGATGCCTGTGTGCTCTTAAAGAAGCCCCTCTCCCATGGTTCTATATTCAGGTTTGAGGGACAGGTTACCACCATATTGCCAGGAGAAGGGCCATGCTACCGTTGCCTGTTTGAGACGCCCCCACCGCCAGGCATG
>DATETB010000119.1:0-7024 GCA_035283825.1 Candidatus Brocadiales bacterium
CCGAAAACAATGAGAAGCACGGGTGCGGCACCGTTATGATGAGTCGCCGTGTGTAACCAAGGGCCGCACTGCCGACTCCAACAGCATCCTCAACGCAGGTGAGCACAAGATTCAACAATACTGTGTCGAATTGCTCGTTACCAAGTAAATGATGATCAGCAACTATGCGAATGTTAGGATTCAATGCTCGGGCTCGTTTCACCATCCCGACCGATGGATCGAAGCCAACCACGTGATGACCATACTGTCGCAAGACTGCAAGAAGTTCACCAGACCCGCATCCATAATCGAGAATACGCGATTGTTGCGGTAGGCGTTCACATATTGCGGGATAAAGCACATAGTCGTGAAACCATCGCTGCTCAGGAGACTTCTTCCACGACCCAGCTGCTAAGGCATCCCAAACGGCGGGATTATTCATGGCTGTTGTGTCGTAGAGTAAGTTGAGAGCCACAATTGGCACAAAAAGACCAGTCAATATTTATAGTTGTGCCACAGCCAGCACAACGAAGATCATTTCGACTAGCCCCTCGTGCATCTGTCATATCTAATGGTGTACTGCTTTCATGTTCCATCGAAAACTCCCTTCATTTATCGACCTGGGCTTTAGGGGTCAGGTCTTGCAATAACACTATTCATCTCCTTTTCTAGGCCCTCTTAACAGCCCTGCTAACTGTAGCATAGTACACACCGAGGCGCTCAGCTATGTCTTTTAAAGTATAGCCATAAAGATATGATATTATCAAGTTTTTTCTGTAAATTCTCTCAGGGCCTTTATTCTCAATGGTTTTCATAGCTTGAGACCTCTACAAGAGTCACCCCAACATCATGTGTCATTCTGAACGGAGCGAAGAAGCTGGTCTTTTAGGAGATTCTTCGGTCCCCTTCGCTCCGCTCAGGGCTTCGGCAACTACTCCGCTCCCTCAGACGCCGTCCTGAGCGAAGCCGAAGGAATGACAAGTGAGCAGGGTTTTTCAGAGGTCGCATACCGCAATTTTTGAACCCTTGGACGAAGGGGGATACGAGGCGCTTGTCCCTGCCATCCCTGAGATTATCACCTACGGCCGTACATTAAAGGAGGCCAAGGAGATGGCTATGGATGCAATCAAGTGTCATATTGGAGGTCTAGTAAAAGTTGGCGAGGCCTCAAGATAGATTTACCTCTACGTGGGGGTGGTAATGGGACAAGTCCCCCTTACATCCCAATATAAAAAGGTCAGTAGAGAAGTTCCTATACGCCCGACCCCGACCCTTAAAATTTTAATTGAAGCATATCCCTGAGCCTCATGGCATTCTTGACGGCAGAACCCCCGTGGCAGTTGTTAAAGAAGACAAACGTGGTCTCGGTACACCCGTCAACCTCCTCTATGGGGAGGAGGAACTCCTGTAGTTCTCCCTCACTATAAAGATAATCATATCTCACCGAGGCAGGCACGTTGAACCACCTGGGGTTCCTGCCGTGGAGGCGGAAATACCCGATAGTTGAGGTGGCCCCGGGGTTAAAGGGCATGAGTCCAGGGAGCCTGGGTTCGTCTACCACGCAGTACCCCAGTCCTTCCCCCTTGAGGAACGCCAGGGTAGAGTCCTTATGCCAGGCCTGGTTTCTGAACTCTACCACTACCGGCATGTCGGCCGTCCTGTCTTTAAAGGCCCTCAGATAATCAAGGTTCTCCTTTGACGGATGGAACCAGGGGGGAAACTGGGCCAGGATACAACGGAGTCTCCCTGCCTCCGTTAGGGGCTTCATGGAGAAATTGAATTTCTCAAATACGTCTCTATTGTCCAGTAGGGGGACGTTGCAACGTGCCCCTACTGACTTATCGGGCGGATTATCCCATATCTCGTGTGTCATACCCTTAAAGGCCTTCACCGTGAACTCAAAATCTTCTGAGGTCTTTTTTGCCATCCCCTCCATACTCTTGGGGGAGGGCAGGGTGTAGTAGGTGGAATTTATCTCCAGGCACTTGAACCCCAGTTCCTTCTCGTAGTAGGAGAGCATGTCTTGTTTCTTTAGCTTGGGCGGGTAGATTGGGCCCTTCCAGTCGTCAAAGGAGAAGCCGCTTGTGCCTAGTTTAATCATTAGACTTTTGACTATGGACTATAGACTCTAGACCTGATTCTTAACCATGAAATCAACTCCGGGTCGTAGGGGAGGTCTAGCTCCGGTCTTTCTCCCTCATGGACAGGAGGGACCGATATAGGCAGTCCCTTAATGGCCATGTTATAGGCCCTCTCAGCCAGGGATTTCAGGCCCACCACGTCCTCCAGGTTATAACGTATCAGTGTCTCCAGGGCAGACTTGTTGCCCCTCATATACTCCTGCCACAGCCTGACGGCCATGTAGCCATCCACCTCCCGTAAAGGGCCTTCCCTCTCCATCCCCAACTGCCTTTCAATATCCTTTAGCCCCCCGGATAGCCCCAGTCTCCTGAGCGGGAACCTCAGGTCAAGGTGGGCGCCGGGGAGTTTGAGGCCGGGGAACTTTGCCTTTAAAAAGGGTACGTCAAACTGCCTCCCATTGTAGGTTATCAGGAGGGAATAATCCTTTATTACGGCAGGGAAGTCTCCCAGGTCCTTCCCCTTCACAAAGACCTTCGGCCCCAGGGAATCATAGATACCGATGACGGTAATGTCGTTCCACCAGGAGGACATCCCCGTGGTCTCTATGTCCAGAAAGACCGCCCCGTTGGCAAAATCCGGGTACATCCTCCACTTCTCCCTGGAGGGGAGCCACTCCTCAAAGAAGGCCGTGTCTCCCTGAGAGAGGGAGCGGCAAGAATCCTCAAGGTGGGATTCCACGACCTTCAATACCCTGGGAGAGAAGGGAGGCCCTGTTCCGGATGGTGATTGCATGGTTCGGGGTTTGGAATTCCGCAATCCGCAATCCACACTCCGCAATTCGTTAAGGCACTCCTCCCAGTTCCTGATACCACTCCCCCACAGCCTCTCCTCCGTAATCCTACCTACTCCGGGGATGTGAATGAAGGTGTGTCTGAGCATTTTTTAATGATACAGGAGGTGCGAAGGCAAGACAATAAGATTTGGCCAGTTGCAATTCGTTGATAAAAAACTCCGCTTGTGCTAAAATGCCCTCACATTGTCCTAACCTATTCGTAAAGGCGTAACACCGCAGAAACAAATACCTGTGAAGGAGGGGATATGGAAAAACTAGAACGCATTACCATCAATCCCAATATCTGCTTGGGTCAGCCGACGATACGGGGTATGCGAATTACTGTAAGTGTTATTCTCAAAATGCTGGCAGCTGGCAAGTCTGTACAGGATGTACTGGCGGCTTATCCTGAGCTAGAAGCAGAGGACGTCCAGCAGGCCATCAGATACGCTGCCTGGGTCGTTTCTGATCACTTCCATATGGTGCCAACTACATAAAGGATAACGGTGGCAGGTATTCGTCTTTTGGCTAATATGAACATTTCACCTAGGACAGTAGAGACCCTACGGCGACACGGCTGGGATATTATTCGGGTATCCGAAATTCTGCCACCCAATGTTTCAGATCTGGGAATTCTGGAGTTGGCTCGCCGAGAAGGCAGAGTTATAGTCACCCAGGATTTAGACTTCTCTTCCCTTTTGGCATTAGGTGGGCATGACAGACCCGGCTTGATAACGCTTAGACTCCTGGATTCAAGTCCAGAGACAATTTCATACAAGCTACTTGAAACACTTCCCGGCCTGGAGAAGATAGTTTTAGAGGGTTGTGCCGTAACGATAGAAGAAGTGTCATTACGTGTCCGCCGACTAAAAGAGCTTTAATATCCAGTGAGACCTCTGAAAAACCCCTTCGCTGTTATTCTGAGGGAGCGAAGCGACCGAAGAATCTGACACGAAGTGTCACCCTGAGCGAAAGCGAAGGGTCTAGAGATTCTTCGCTTCGCTCAGAATGACACACGGTCCTGGAAAGACTTTTGTAGAAGTCTCAATACAAGTTATCGGGAAGAATTACTTGACAGACAATGACTAACGTGTTATCTTTCTGCGAAAGATAACATCATCAATCATGAAGGACGGCAACAGTCTAACCAGATTCGGGGTCTCTCTTAGCTCAAAGCTCCTCAAGGACTTTGATGGCCTTATAACGCGCAAGGGCTACACCAACCGTTCAGAGGCCCTGAGGGACCTTATAAGGGATAGCCTCGTCCAGGCGGAGTGGGAGGCGGGGGATAAGGAGACCGTGGGGACGGTGACTCTGGTCTATAACCACCATACCAGGGAGCTTACCCACGTCCTCACAGACCTCCAGCACCATTACCACCAGACCATAGTCTCCACCACGCACATACATCTGGATGAACATAACTGCTTAGAGGTGCTGGTAGTGAAAGGGAAGGCAAGGGACATCAAGAAGATTGCAGACCGCCTAATCGGGACGAAAGGGGTAAAACATGGCAAACTGGCTATGGCTACT
This sequence comes from Candidatus Brocadiales bacterium, assembly GCA_035283825.1. Classification (GTDB taxonomy): domain Bacteria; phylum Planctomycetota; class Brocadiia; order Brocadiales; family Bathyanammoxibiaceae; genus 2-12-FULL-52-36. The sequence goes on from DATETB010000119.1 coordinate 4,427, forward strand.
ACGGGCAAGGAACTGGCGTAAAAAAATTTTATTGATTAGTAGCACGTTTTTTATATTAGTAATACCAAATTATTGTTTCTCCCATCACGCTAAAGAGTGGATAATCATGGAGAGTTACGATACTACCCATGAGGGGGAGGCAGTGAGCCTCAACAATTTTGACTACTTCAAACCAGATACCGGTCACCCCTCCGAGGACCACTGGGAATTTACCCCCAGCCTCCTTTACGGTATCACCGACCATCTGATGTTAGACCTCCACGTCCACCTCTCCGACAAGCCGGGCGTTGACCCTTTCATTGAGGCCGGAACGGTGGGGATGCAGTATCGTCTCCTGGAGAGGAGAGAACTGCCGATAGACCTGGGTTTCTTAATGAGCTACGAGTACCCCACCTCCAGGGGGCAGGACGTCATGGATACGAAGGACAAGTTGACCTTTACTACTGTTATGAGTAGAAAGATTAACCGCTGGATAGATATTACCGGCAACCTCTCCTATGAGCAGGAGCTAGACCTGGGAGACGCCTCAGAGGCCAGTTGGAAGCTGGGAGCCAAAGGGCCTGCAATATTTCCCTGGAGGCGATGGATGGAAACAGGACTAGAGTTTCAGGGGAACTTTGACCTTGGCACCGACCCCAGGATAGAGGCCGTCCCTGGGGTGTACATGCACATGAAAGGAGAAAACGTCCTGAAGCTGGGCATCGGGGCTGGGCTGACAAAAGAGGCAGACGATGTTACCTTCCATGCAGCCTTTGTGCATGGGTTTGGAAAGGCGTTTAAAAATGTATTCAATAGAAAGGAGAGGAAGAAATGATTTTATCACTGCAGAATCTCAGGTATCTTTTTGTTATTTGTGTTATTGCCCTTGGTGTTTACGTCCTGGGGGCTAAGGAGGCCGGGGCCCATAAACCAAAGTGGCAGATTTCCCAGGGGTTCAGTACCTGCGACCAGGTAGTGAATTTTCTGAACGTGGAACAGCCGCACGAGTTCCATATAATTACTGATTCTAAGGGGCAGTATGCAGTCATCTATGAGGAATAAAATCTGGGGCCTTTGCCTCCTTTATGGAGTCCATTGACTGTGTCAATGGACAATATCAAAATTCCCAGCGACATAGTCGCTGGACTCCATAAAAGCGACATCCGCCTCTGGTGGAGTTGCGCCTACAACCCAACGAGACGGATTGAACCCCCTTGCCCAATGGCCTTGACAGGTGGTATCCTTTGTCTTAGAGAGTGAGACTTCTTTTCTTGTGGAGAAGAAAGACGTAGGGGCACGGCGTGCCGTGCCCCTACCTGGACTATATAGATGAGCAGATTAGCAATTGTATTCTCGTTACTGGTAGTCCTCACCTTGCTTAGTATCAGACTTTATGTCAAGGAGGGGGACAAAGAGGTATTCTGGGATACAGAGGCAAGGGATTGGGAGGAGGCGATACAGCTTGACACGGATGAAATGGATAGGATGAGTAAGGTAATCCCGTTATTTGGACTGCGGGAAGGAGAGACCGTCCTGGATGCGGGCTGTGGCACTGGTACCCTCATACCGTTTCTGCTAAAGGAGGTGGGCAGGGGCGGATGTGTATACGGACTGGACCTCTCGCAGGAGATGCTCCAGGTGGCCAGACAGAAGCACTACGATGGGGATGTATCGTTCCTGAAGGCAGATGTGGCAAATATCCCACTGCCGTCTGAAAGTATAGACAGGGTAATCTGTTTTCGCACATTTGCAGACATTGATGATAAACGAGGTGCACTCAGGCAATACTTCCGTGTATTAAGACCGGGAGGGATAGTGGTGATATGCAATCTCTTGGGTAGCAAAGAACACGATGAACTGAGTAAAGCGGTTGGTGGGGTAATAGCTAACGATACCTCGCCTGGGGTTAGAGAGATGGAGCAGTTTTTCCTTGAGAGCAATTTCACGCCGATAGAACTGTTAGACTCAGATACGTTGTATATGATGAAGGCGAGGAAGCCACCACGATAAGTTGGGGAATAGGGGTGGAATTGGAATAGGGGACACATCCCATATTTTCTTATTTCTAACTTTAGTGGGGATTTATGTTAAAGTTGCCAGGGGAGACCTCTGAAAAAGTCGCCGCACCACTTCGTGTCATTCTGAGCGAAGCGAAGAATCTAGTTTTTTTTAAGAGATTCTTCGGTCCCCTTCGCTTCGCTCAGGGCTTCGGCAACTACTTCGCTCCCTCAGTCCGCCTTAGGCGGATCCTGAGCGAAGCCGAAGGGATGACATGTGCGTAGGATTTTTCAGGGCTATCCTTCATTAAGACTTAAACATCTTAGAAGGGATTATTCGTAATGGTCCGGAACCCAGACCTTTTCTTCGTACTCCTCCCAGTAACCGCCCGGAACGGACCTCTCTTCATAATGGCCCTCTATGCGTTTGTCGCCCTCCGTGTGCTCGGGGACATAGACCTTCTCTATCTTGGAGGTATCTACCCACCTCTTATTCTTATTGTACTCCCAGTGGCCCTCCACGAGTTTCTTTCCTGTAGTGCCACTGGCAGTACCAGGGGCGGCGGCCTCAGGAGATGCGGTCTTCTTGGTGGCCTCCAGTTCCTCCACCTTCCGTTTTAGC
>DATETB010000120.1:0-2290 GCA_035283825.1 Candidatus Brocadiales bacterium
GAAAATCTATAGATATTGCAATCTATGTCTTCACGGCAGGTCCTATTGCCCAGGCCCTGTTAGATGCAAAGAATAGGGGGGTAAGGATTAGAATTATCCTGGACGAGACGCAGATTAAGAGGGATGACAAGGGCCGCTCAAAGTACGGCTTTCTAGTTGACAATGGATTTAATCTGAAGGTACGCAGTGGGATAAAGGGGTTTGGGATAATGCACAACAAGCTTGCCATATACGATGGCCGAGTAGTCCAGACCGGGTCTTATAACTGGTCAGACAACGCCGAGTACAACTCATGGGAGAACGCAGTCTTCATAGATGATGTCTCTGTGGTCCAGAAGTGCCGGGATTACTTCCAGAGGATGTGGAATTATGAAGAGGACGGTCATTAAGTCCTTGTAGTATATGGTGGGCGATAGTGGATTCGAACCACTGACCTCTTGCTTGTAAGGCAAGCGCTCTAGCCAACTGAGCTAATCGCCCTATCAACCTCTTAACCGCTCAACCTCAGCTAACCACTGTCCTTCCGCCTGAGGCGGATTACACCCCGCCCAAGGCGGATTTTCAACATGGGGGCAAAGATACCACCAAGTGAGGCCCTAAGGCAAGAGATTTTTCTGAGCTTCGGACAAAAGTTCGGACACAACAAAATTATCCGCCTCAGGCGGACCACTGGATTAAACAGGAAATATTTGAATTTCCACGGCTCGTGTGCTAAACTACTGCTGAAGTGGTTTGCCCATGTTAGATAGGTCTTTTTAAGTAATATCCTTAGGAGGTTGTGATGGCAGTATCCCCTGAGTCCGAAATGGAAAAGGCATTTCAGGAGTTTATATGTGTCATGAAGCCCTATTACTCCTTTAAAAGCGAGACCTGGCGCCCGCCTACCGATGTTTATGAGACGGAGAATGAATTGGTGGTGAAAATGGCCATCTCGGGTGTGCGTTCGGAGGACGTCTCCATAACCCTTACAGGAGATACCCTCACCATAAGCGGGAGGAGACAGGATTCCTCTAACCACAAAAAGATATGCTTTTACCTCATGGAAATCCGTTATGGACACTTTGAGAGGAGCGTAGTGCTGCCCAAGAATATAGATGCAAATAAGATAGAGGCCAGCTACAAAGATGGCTTCCTCCAGATAACCATCCCCAAGGCTGAAGAGGCAATGAAAGCGCCTAAGGCCGTAAAGATATCCGTGGCCTGAAAGACAGGGGTCAGGGGGTAGGGGTTAGAGGGAAAAATTGTAAAGTGCAAATTGGAAATTTTAATTTAAAATTTGCAATTTACAATTTACAATCTCTAGTCCCTAACCCCTAATCCCTAGTCCCCAATAGAGGATACGGTCATGAAGACAGAGAGAAAGGTCTTTAAGCAGAAGGGAAAACTCCCGGAATCCGCCTTAGGCGGACTCCAGGAAGAACTGGTAATCCCTGAGGAATTACCTGTCTTACCCCTCCTGGACACCGTTATTTACCCCCAGATGGTTACAGCCCTGGGCGTATCCACGGAAAGGGAGTTAAAACTCCTTGACTACGTCCTCACGGGTAACCGTCTCCTGGCCCTGGCCCTCCAAAAGAACCAGAAGGAAAAGGAGGCTGGGCCTGAAGACCTCTATGGTTACGCCACCGCCGCCGTAGTGCTGCAGATGCTCAAGATGCCCGATAACTCTGCCAGGATGCTCGTCCAGGGGATGACACGTCTGAAACTCACACAGTTCGTAAGAGAGGAACCCTACCTGGTAGCCAGGGTAGAACCCCTGGAGGACGTCGTTGAGGAAGACAAGGAAATGGAGGCCCTGACCCGCAGCCTCAGTGACCAATTTATGAAGATGATCTCCATGTCCGCCAGTCTCCCGGATGAACTAAAGATAGCCGTAATGAATATAGAACACCCTGGGAGGCTCGCCGATATGATTGCTTCGCACCTCTCCATCAGCGTACACGAAAAAGAAGAAATCCTGGAGGCCGTAAAGGTAAAAGAACGCCTCAAAAAGGTGAATGCCCTTATAAGCAAGGAGATGGAGGTGCTGGAGCTGGCCAGAAAGATACAGGGACAGGTAAAGAGCGAGATGGATAAGGGACAGAAGGAGTACTATCTGCGTCAGCAACTCAAGGCCATCCAGGACGAACTGGGTGAGACAGACGAGCGGACCGTAGAGGTACAGGAACTCAAACAGAAGATTACCCAGGCCAAGATGCCCCCGGAGGTACTGAAAGAGGCAGAGAGGGAACTCTCCCGCCTCCAGAAGATGCCCCCCCAGGCGGCCGAGTACACCGTCTCCCGCACCTAT
>DATETB010000121.1:0-3636 GCA_035283825.1 Candidatus Brocadiales bacterium
AGTTTACTATGTCCTCCTTCTGGAGGGTCATCTCTGAATCTGAGACCCCCTGGGAGAGTTTTCTGTTCAGGCGGAACCTGCCCACCGACCCCAGCCGATACCTGTTGGGGTCAAAAAATTTCTCGTAGAAGAGTTGTTTGGCCTTGTCTAGTTGCGGAGGGTTACCTGGACGGAAGCGGGCATAAAGCTTCCTGAGGGCTTCTTCGTGGCTCTTTGCCTTGTCCTCTTCCAGGGAGTTTAAGATTATTGGGTCATCTACTTTCTTTACAACCTCTATTTCTTTTAAGTCCAGCTTAACGAGCGTATCTAATACTTCGTCCGTGATAAGGGCCTCTGCCTTAAGGACCACCTCCCCGGTCTTGGGGTCAAAGACCGTCTGGGCAGAGTAGCTCCCTTTCAGTTTGGAGGGGGAAGTTAATTTAACTACCTCTGTTTCATAAAAGAGTCGCAGTATATCCTCGTCCCTGGAGAACTCCTCCGTCATGGCCCTCAGGAAACAGGCGGCAGGAAAACGCCCGCTCTGGTCTATGCGGATATGGAGCGTATCCTTCTTACTCACCTCTATCTCTACCCAACTGCCCCTCTCAGGGATTATCCTGCAGGAGTGGAGCCTCTTCTCTGCGGCCACCTCTTCAAGGAAGTCTACACCCGGGGAGCGGTGGAGCTGGATGACGACAACCCTCTCCTTGCCATTGATGATGAACTCCCCCCCGCCCACCATTACCGGCATCTCTCCTATATAGGCGTCCTCCTCTATACTCTCTTGCTTCTCCGTATTAGTAAACCTCAGGCGGAGTCGCAAGGGTCTCCCATAAGTGAGCCGCAACTGCTTGCACTCTTCTGCGGTGTACCTGGCCTTCCCCAGTTCGTACTTTACGTACTCCAGTACGAGTTTTTCATCGTAACTCTTTATGGGGAATATCTCCCTCAGGATAGCCTCTAACCCCTTGTTCCCTCGCCTTGAAGCAGGGACGTCTGCCTGGAGGAAGTTCCTGTATGCCCCTGTCTGTATCTGGGTGAGGTTGGGCACCTCAAGGACTTCTGCGACTTTACTGTAATCTCTTATTTCCATTTTGCTTTCTTACTTAGTCCTGAATACTCCGTCTCTACTTGACCTCCACTGTGGCCCCGGCCTCTTCCAGTTCTTTCTTGATCTTGGCAGCGTCTTCCTTGCTTACGCCTTCTTTCAGAGGCTTCGGTGCGGAATCTACCAATTCCTTTGCCTCTTTGAGGCCAAGGGTAGTGTGGACCCTTACCACCTTGATAACCTGAATCTTGTTGGCCCCTGCGGATTTGAGGATGACGTCAAAGGTGGTCTTCTCCTCGACTGGGGCGGCGGCTGGTGCCCCCGCAGCGGCTACAGCCACTGGGGCTGCCGCCATGGCGGTCACTTCAAAACGTTCCTCAAAGGCCTTCACCAATTGTGAGGTCTCTAGTAAGGTCAGCCCACCCACCAGATCCAGTATCTGGTTTATTTTTTCCACGGGGGCTGTCTTTGCTGTCTCAGTAGTCATCTTTTATCCTCCAGTATTGCTTAGTATCGTTTCTACTCTTTCTATCCAATGCCATCCCGGCTTTTCACCTAATTTAGCTGGCTGGGGCGGCACTAGTACTTTCTTTTTCCCTCTTGTCCTTAAGGGCCTCTAAGTCGCCCCGCAGTTTGTGGAGAGGGGCGCTCAGTACCGCAGCCAATCTACTCAACGGGGCCTGCAGGAGTGTGACGAACTGGGTGTGAAGGACGGGTTTAGTTGGCAGCCTGGAGAGTACTTCCACCTCCGGGCTTGATATTACCTTGCCCTCTACCATCCCTCCCCTTATCTTCAGGGCGGGCACCTTCTTTGACCATTCTACTACGGTCTTGGCCAGCACCGCCGAGTCCATTGGCCCAATTACCAGGGCAGAAGGCCCTTCCAGGAGTCTCCCTACCCCTTCCAGGCCTATTTCCTTGAAGGCCAGAGAGGCAAGGGAGTCTTTTACTACCTCCAGGCGTATCTTCTTCGTGTAGAGGTCTTTCCTTAGCTCGTTAGCCTCCAGGGACTTCAGGCCTTGATAGCCTACCACCATACAGTTTCTGGTATGCTGGTACCGCTGGGCCAGTTCTTTTACTATCGCCTTATTTATTATGCTGACCATGGTTTTCAGATAGTTAGTTTTATGCCAGGACTCATCGTGGCAGAAAGACATATCTTCTCTACGAAGGTCCCCTTGGCTGAAGGGGGCCTGGAGGCCACGATGTGGGATACAAAGGCATGTATATTTTCTTGCAGGTCTTCCGTAGAGAAGGAGAGTCTCCCTACCAGTGCATGTACGTTTCCTCCTGCATCGCTCCTGTATTCAATCTTCCCTGCCTTAAACTCCCCTACAGCCTTTTCTACGTCTTCTGTAACCGTCCCGGATTTGGGAGAGGGCATCTTTCCCTGCGGCCCCAGTACCCTCCCTAGTTTTCCAATCTGTCGCATCATGTCAGGGGTGGCTATGGCCACGTCAAAATCCATCCAACCCCCTTCTACCTTCTTTATAAGCTCATCGGAGCCCGCCTCTTCGGCGCCGGCCTTAAGTGCCTTTTCCGCACGTTCCCCTGTGGTAAAGACTACTACCCTTCTAGACTTGCCGACCCCTTTGGGCAACGAGAATGCGTCTCTTAACATCTGGTCTGAGCGTTTTGGGTCTATGCCCAACTTAAAGGAGAGTTCCACGCTCTGGTCAAATTTCGCCGGTGGGAAACCCTTCAGGATATCCACGGCCTCTTTTATGGAATACTCCTTATTGCCGTCAAACCGCTTCTTGCTTTCAATGTATCTCTTGCTCTGTGCAACCACTGGCTAATCTCCTACCGTCAGGCCCATACTCCTTGCCGTCCCTTCCACCATCTTCGCCGCCTCCTGGGGGTCTTTGGTGTTAAGGTCAGAGAGCTTGGCCTTGGCTATATCCAAGACCTGCTGTTTTGTGACCTTGCCCACCTTCTCCTTGTTGGGAACCCCTGAACCCTTGGCTATGCCTGACGCCTGTTTCAGTAGCACGGAGGCCGGGGGAGACTTCAATACGAAATCAAAGGTTTTGTCTTTATAAATAGTTAGTTCCACTGGAGTTATGATACCAGAACCACCCTTGGTCTTCTCGTTAAATCTAGAGACGAAGAGCCCAATATTTACCCCATGCTGGCCCAGAGCTGGCCCCACAGGAGGGGCTGGTGTGGCCTGACCCGCTGGTATCTGGAGCTTTACCTTAGCTATTATTTCCTTCTTTGCCATTTATACCGTTTCTACTTGCCAGTATTCTAGTTCCACTGGGGTTGCCCTTCCAAAGATGGTAATAATTATCCTCACCCTTCCAGTCCCTTCCATAATTTCTTCCACTATGCCCTCAAAGTTCTCAAAGGGGCCTTCCTTGACCCTGACCCTTTCTCCTTCCTTGAAGTGTATCTTGGCCTTGGGTCTATCCTCTCCCTTTTCCACCTCCGACAGCATCTTTTCTACCTCATAAGTGGCCATGGGCACTGGCTTGGTGCGTTCTCCTCCCAGAAAGTCCCCTGACCCTGGGGTTTCTCTTATGAGGAACCATACATCGGAAGGCATGTTCCCCTGTTCGTCCACCTCTACTTCTGCCATAATATAACCAGGGAAGACCTTCCTTTCG
>DATETB010000122.1:0-9020 GCA_035283825.1 Candidatus Brocadiales bacterium
AAGGTATATGTTGGTACCAATGCTACTGCGGTCTATACCTATACTACCAACCGGATACCCAGTTGGAACGGAACTACACCAACTTTAACTTTCACAGGACAAACTATAAATGCGGCCACTGACCTCTCTGAGCCAGTGGCCGTCTGCGTCCAGTCTCCCGTTACAGCGGTGCCAGACGTCCCCCTGACACGTCTGGGCCGGGGTTCAGCTACAGAGGTGAAACTCACGGGCTTTACATACCTTCTGACTGGTGCTCCTGAACCAGAAAATAAAATAAACATGATCGGCGTAGTTTTTACTATAACCTTAACTCTTAGTACCGGCTCCATCTCCACAGTTTACTTTATCCCATGAGACCAGAAAGACAGCTATCAGCAGTCAGTAATCAGCAGTCAGCTATCAGCTATCAGCAGTCAGCAGTCAGTAGTCAGCAGAAAGATTGTAGGGGCGGTTCGCGAACCGCCCCTACACCCTACACCCTACTCCCTAATAAGAGTGGCTTTTCTCTCCTGGAGATAGTCATGGTGGTGGCCATAATGGGCCTCATGGCAGGTACATTCACCCCCCTGGCCCTCCACCTGATTGGCACCAAGAAGGCGTTTGCCAGCAGGGACGAACTACAGGCATTAAAAAAGGCCATAATAGGAGACCCGCTGGCTACCCAATGGGGTTCGGAGGCCACCTTCGGATACATAGGAGATATGGGCGGCCGACCTACAGACTTGCAAGACCTGTACACACGTCCTGCGAACGCCCCCTTTTACGACCCTCGGGGGGTCCTGACCTTTGACCCCGCAACTGGACTCCCCCTCACTGTCAGTACTCTGGGGATAGGTTCTGGCTGGCGGGGGCCGTACGTGGCGGAGAAGTCCTATTCCAGTAGCGGTGAATCCCTCCTGGACCCTTACAAAAATGCCTATATCTACGATACCATTATCACTCCCGATGCCACCCTGGGCGCAGAGGTGCGGGCGACTATCAGGAGCTATGGCCCGAACCGCAGCCCGAACAGCGATGGCGGCACCCAGGATGACCTTACAGAAAGGATACTGACGACAGAGGTCCTGGCCGACGTGGCAGGCATTGTAAAGGACTCTAGCGGTGCGGCGATACCTTACCTCCCCATGACCATCAATTACCCTGTAAATGGCACTATGACATCTCTACCTTATACAACAGGTGATGGTCTGACAGATGGGCTAGACACTGATACTTCCCCCGACCCGGTAGGCTACTTCAGCTTCAATGATATACCCCTGGGAGAGAGGTCCATTACCCTGTCGCCAGTACTGGTTTACGTCCCTGGGACGGCCTATGCTACGTACAGTTGTATCCCTGAGCTCACATCTCCAGAGGATTGCAACGATGGAATAGACAATGATGGCGATGGCCTAATAGATTGTAACGACCCAAATTGTTACGGCGGTAATGTAAGCTTCCAGGTCGCCAACCTGTCTTCCGGTATTGTTACAATCACATCCATTAAAGCTACTTACAATATCGTTCCAACTACAACCTATGCCCTGGTAAAGATTGATAGTAACCTCGTAGCGGGACCATCAACATTTAGCTCTGGGGTAGCCACGGGGTTGACCTCCTCACAAACGTTTGCTGCAAGCACCATGCAGAGGGAACCGTTCCGATTCCTGCTCCAATCCTCCAGGGTGGAAATCCCCGATATAAAACTGAACGTAATAGGGGCCGGCAGTACAAAGACTATAGAACTCCAGGGTTTTACCAATGCTGTGGCAGGGGTCTTTTTTACGGTAGAATTCAGTAACGGTTCAAAGATTACGTTTACCCCGCAGAGACGATAAACAGTAGTAGGGGCGGTTCGCGAACCGCCCCTGCCCCCGTGATTGCACTATGAATGAGCCAAGAAAGAAACAGACAGTAGACAGGGGAAATAATGGGAAAGAACAGTAGACAGCAAACAGTGGACAGCAGTCAGCAGTCAGCTGTCAGCTGTCAGCAATCAGCAGTCAGCAATCAGCAATCAGCAATCAGCAATCAGTACCCCCATCTACTAGTATGTAGGGACAGGGCTTTAGCCCTGTCCAAAGCGGACAGACCTGAAGGTCTGTCCCTACTAAATAAACGGGGCTTTGCCCTCATCTCCATGATTATAATCCTCTCCCTCCTGGGGATAGCCACTGGCGTAGCCACCTCCTTCGCCCATAGGCTGAAGACCTCACGGAGGCAGGTAGCCACCGAAGATGAACTAAAGGCCCTGAGGGAGGCAATACTTGGCAATCCCAGAGAGTACTCTACACAGGGCAGGAACAACTTTGGGTACCTGGGAGACATGGGAGGCCTTCCTGCGGCATTATCAGACCTCTATACAAAAGGCACCCAGCCTAATTACGCCTGGGGTACGGCAGGTCAGGGGGCAGGGTGGGCAGGCCCTTATATTACCCCTATCCTCCGGGAAGACCTCGGCGACCTCCTGGAGGACCCTTACGGTAATACATATAACTACACTACCACTGCATACCAGCGTGCCTCTGACAATGAATGGGTCTCGGCAAGGATACACAGCTTCGGTCCAAACAAGACCGATGATGGCGGGGCAGGGGATGATAGACAGGTAGAAATCCTCCAGAGGGAGACCCGCTCCACTGTCTCCGGATACGTTGTAGATTCAACCGGTACGGGAATTAATGGGGCAACGGTCGATCTGTACCGTCCCGTAGCGGGTAGTGTCAGTACCCCTATTCCAGCAACTACTAATACTAGTGGCCTTTACACGTTTCCAGCAGGCGTCCCTAATGGAACAGACGTCCCCTATGGTATCAGGACTATTACGGCCACAACCCCTGCTGCCGGGAACCTCCAGTATGCACCAAATTCAGCCCTGGCGGCTCCAGAGGATAACGACCTTTCCTTCAACATAACTAACTGGGGGGCGGCGGCTGTCCCCGTAACCTCTATAAGGTTGGATTACACCTTTACCCCCACTGGCTACTACAAATATGTCTGGATTGGATGTCCGGACGGATATAATTGTACCACCACTTGTCCGCCTGGTGGATATATCTGTCTAGACGGCCTTTGTCAGATATTTGACCATAACAATGATGCCCTAAACGATGCCCTGAATGATACCACAAACCCAAGGGCGCCTACTGGCACGACATTAACATTTCCTGATACAACTATTTCTGGCGGTAGTATGAGTTCTACAACACGGATACTCGTGGCCTCGGATAGTGTCCAGCCACCCAATATAGTCTTATCCCCAAGGGGAGGCACACTGAATATCAGGTATCTTGAGTTCATGCGAAACCCGACTGGTGGAGGACCTTCGGTTGATGTGGATGGTGAGACGTTCACTGTCACACTTAACAACGGGGCCACTGTGGTCCTTACAGCAACCTTTACCGCCCATGAGGAGGAGGACTGAGTTTGTAGCGTGCCAGTCGTGCCCGAGGCAGATCCGCCTCAGGCGGACTCGTCTGGTCCACCTCAGGCGGATTAAACGTGCGAGATAAACTCGCACGCTACAAAGATTCCCTTGGGATAATAGGGGGCACATCCCATATTTTTTCTTTCTCCCTGGCGACTTTAACGAGATCTCTAAAAAACCCTGCTCCCATGTCCCGCCATAGGCGGATTTTCAACATTCTGAGGGAGCGGAGTAGTTGCCGAAACCCTGAGCGTAGCGAAGGGGACCGAAGAATCTAACACTAAGTGTCACCATGAGCGAAAGCGAAGGGTCTAGAGATTCTTCGCTTCGCTCAGAATGACAAACAGTGCTGTGGTGACTTTTGCAGAGGTCTCCTAAAGTTAGAAATAAGAAATATGGGATGTGTCCCCTATTCCCCCACTCTAAATCACAAGAAAGGTAGCCCGCCCCATAGGGACACCGGTAACAGTACGGGCTGGGGATGTAACCGATATCCGCACATGGGAACGGGTCTACCTTCCAAAATTCTAGCCCTGTGAGGCCGAGCGTAAGTTTAGTATGTCCATAGAGACCGTGGGATAGGGCAAGTAGTCCTCTCCGCTTGGTGTAAAGTTGTGCCAGGAGGATGACCCCTTCATTGGCCTCCGAACCACTAGCACAGAAGAAGGTCTTCTGTAACCTGTCTGGGGTCAGCTCTGCCGTGATTGCCTGCCAGATAGTCCATGTGCCAGCGATAGGCCTCGGTGGCCAAACCTACTACGTAATCAGCATAATGCTGCAGTTTTATTCTAAGCAATTCTACTTTATTTCTCAAGTACAGATTCAGGTAGGGCAAGACGCAGAGGTCTTTTGAAAGGAAGACGTAATTCCTGCAGTGCTGGTCCACCTCAATGGGCCTGACCTCTCCAAGTTCGTCCTTCAGGGGATTATCTTGCCCCTTACTATATCCATGAAGGTATCACCTCTCATGGTAAGGACGCAGTCAGGGATAGCTGGACAGTCCTTTGCTACTTCCTTGGCATAACCGTCTTCAAGCACCAGGGTCCACCTGCCAGAGACCTCTCCAGTGATGTTGAATTGAACCTTTGCGTTAAGCTTGGGTATCTTAGGCTCTGGAGACATATTTATCCTATCCCTCATGAGGGTCTCAAAATATTCCTCATGGGTAGCAAAAAGGGGTATCTCTGGTCTCTGCATAGTGCTAATCATTGACTGTTACCGGGCAACGCCACAGGCAGAATCACCAACCATCATGGCCAATGCAACTTCTTCGTCTGCTGGAGGCGGTACTGCCTCCCTCATGCCCCAGCGGTCTTCCACGGCCCGGTCAATAAGTAAGGATACCAAAGACCGTGTTATTTTAGGACACGTTACCGTTCCATTAAGGACGTTCATCGTGTTTGAGGTATCAAAAGACAGACGACTCTGTAAGTAAGGGGCATACGGCCTTGTATGGCGGAGAAACAGCCTTTCCGTAGGACTGAGCTTGGCATGGCTTTGGGACGCAGGGTTGAGGTCGCCATCTAAGCCTGTTCCTACTACTCCGTCATCCTGGTACCAGGGCTCTACCCCTTCTATTCCTAATGCCTGAGAGGTCTTATCCGTAAGCTGAGCCAGGGTGAGGGGATGGGGATTGGTAAGATGGAAGGTCATGCCCTGGGCCTCTGGCCGTTTAGCTATCTCACTAATGGCCTCTGCCACATAATCCACCGGAACAAGGTTAATCAGGGCATCTGGGGCTCCGAATATCCTCATAGGTATCTCCACTGGTGTAGCTTTCTCCTTGATGGCAGGGGTGTATTGTTCGCCACGGCGAATCTGCCTTAGGCATGACAATACGCCCCCACAGACTCCAGAATAAGACCCATGTCTCTTAAGGGCCTGTTCCTTGAGGAGAAAGAGTGCCCTGGCGAAGGCATAGAAACCCTTGTAACACTGTGTGCGGCCAGTCTCCGAGTCTCCCACTATTATGGATGGCCTGTAAATGGTGAAAGGTAATAAATGTTCCCTGGCAAACCTCCTGACCATGGTCTCACTATTAAATTTAGATTCTTCGTAACTGTTATTGAAACCCTGGTTCTTATTGAAGTCCTCTTCACAGAAGGTGCCTATAAATTTACCTGCAACGTAGGCGCTGCTGATGTGATGGAAATGCTTCTTTCTCCCTAGCAGGGCAAATTGTAACAGGTGCCTCGTCCCCTCTACGTTTGTGCGGAAGAGATGGGTACGGTTGGTAAAATCGGTCAGGGCGGCACTGTGGAAGATGGCGTCCACCTGCCAGGCCAACCTCCTGAAACGGCGGCTGGGAAGGCCCAATAATGGGAGGGTAATATCCCCCTGGACTAGCTCCACACCTTCCAGGTGCTCTCTATTCCCGCCCTCATTAAGGAATCTATCCCATCCCCCATTGTCGGGAGTCCGCCTGAGGAGGATACCACCTTTATTCCTGACGAGGGCAAGGATGCGGTATCCCTCCCCTGACAACCTCCTGATAAGATTACTACCTAAAAACCCCGTTGACCCTGTAACTAGTATAGTCTTCATTCGACTCCTTCCACGTCAGCAAAATAGTTGCCACAAAACAAAATAAACGTTAAATCATTTATATACAATACTTAGCCATCTCTCAGGGATAGGATAGTACCGTGTGGGTTTTGTAAAAGCTACAAAATAATTGTATATTTTACAAATGGGCCAGGATGGCAGGGACGTATTGTTCGCTCCGCCTCAGGCATGACCTGCGGCTACCTGACTACTAATCGCAGGCTAAAGCCTGCGGCTACTTGCTACTTGCTTTTGACCTCAATTCCGCAATCTCTATGTCTTTTCTCTTTACGGTCAATTTGAGCTGGGTATTCTCTTGTTCCTTGGAGACAAGGAGGCTTCGGAGCCTATCCAGTTCTTTGGACTGTCTCTCCAGGAGGGCCTTTAATTCCTCCACCTGTCTTGTCCTGGCCTCCAGTTCATTACCAGGCTTAACTGTCTCCTCCACCTTTGCCGATGGAGGAGCTGGCGCCTTTTCCTTTGTAACAGACACGGGCAGTAGGGCTGTGGACTCTTTAGTAGTAGTGGGCGAATCCGCCTGAGGCGGACCTGAGGCAGATTCGCCCCTACGAACTGGAACAGCCACGGTACGTGGGGGTGAGGTAGTAGGGCCGCTCCCGCCTGGGACCCCTTTTTCGGTGGGTGCTATCACACCCGCAGTCTCTGATGCTGGGTGTGACACTACCAGCCCCAGGGCCTTGGCCTTCTCATACCCTGCCGTGGCCTCGGCGTTCATCCCCCTCCTGCGATAAACCTCTGCCAGGCTGTGGTGGGCCTGGGCATGATAGGGGTTTATTTGCACCGCCTTCTTCAGGGCGTACACGGCCTCCTCCAGCTGACCTTTCTGGCTGTAGAGGAGTCCCAACTGGTAATAGGCGTCCTTAGCATGTGGGTTAATACCTACAATCTTTTTGTATTCCGTAATGGCCTCATCCAGCATACCTAGCTTCATATACACGGCGGCCAGACCACGTCTGGATTCCGTGTGGGTAAAGTTCAGGGTGAGGGCCTTTTTGTATTCTGCTACAGCCTCTGCCAGCATGCCCTTTTCTTTGTAAGTCTCGGCCAGTGCATAATAGGCCTCTACGTCGTAAGGTCTCTTCTTTACTGCCTTCTTGGCCTTAGAAACTTTGTCACCGAACATTTCATCCTCCGTCGGGAGTGGCCCTTGCCCTGGCGTGCGAGATAAGCTCGCACGCTACAAAGTACCTACTGGTACGGGACTAGCCACTCTACTCTTTAGTCATAAGCTCCGAGGCCCTCTGGAACTCCTTTTGGGCCTCTTCTTTTAACCCCTTCTTTTCCAGTACTAACCCATAAGTGTAATGGGCCTCGGGGAGTTCCGGGTAAAGGGATACGGCACCCCCCACCTCCGTAAGGGCCTCCTCCAGCCTCCCCAGTTCTGCCATGCAAACGCTGGCGCCAAGACGGGCATCTACCATGGCACTATTGAGTCGGAGGACACTATTAAAGGCCTCCAGGGCCTCTCTGTATCTCCCTTCTGCAAAAAGGACCTCCCCCATGTGATACTGGAGCAGGCTGTCCTGGGGAGATATAGTAAGGGCCTTCGTCAGAAACTTGGAGGCCTCCCCAAGCTCCCCCTTCTCTTTATAAGCAAGCCCCAGGGCAAGCAGGGCATCAACCCGGAGTGGATTTATCTCCAGGGTTGTCGTCCATTCCTTTATGGCGTCCTCAGTCCTTCCCATCCGGTCGTACGCAATACCCAGATTGTAATGGGCCTCTTCATGGTGGGGGTCAAATCTAATGACCTTGCTGTACTCCTCCACGGCATCCTCCAGCGCCCCTCTCATGTAATAAGCATTGGCCTGACTGAAGTGGCTCTCCACCCCTCCGAGGTCAATCACCGGTGACTCTTGCAGTTTCAGTGCCGCATCGGCGCGGCTGAAGCCCTCCGACTCCTCTTTCTTTCCCCCAAACCACAGACAAGAGGATAACGTCAGGACAAATATCCAGCAATATTGAAGTTTTATGGACATACTCTATCGGTATCTAATAGACTAATAGTATAAGCCCATTCTCCCAATTTGCCAATGATTTATGCCCGACCCAAAAATAGCTGAGTTTCAGACACAAGTTCGGACAAAACTTAACTTCTTTTGATTCAACTTCTTAAACAGCAGGTGCATAAGTTCCCTCCCCCCTGTACCAATTAGGTACAGGGCTTTATCCTGCACCCCTATGGTGCACAGGTCTTTGTCCTGCACCCTTGTGGTGCAGGGCCTTCCCCCTCCCTCCAGTGGAGGGGGATTTTTGGGGGAGATAACCATTTCTTCACATACCGTTTATCCGCCTAAGGCGGACACAGCATCTTATCCAAAGTGTTACCCATGTCTATATCATCCACATACTTCCCCCCTTTTTTCTTGACAAGCCCTCTGTTGCTGAATATAATTCATGAAATTTTCACAGGGATGGGGGGGGTGAATAATTGGTCTTTCCCTTACAGGGATAAGGAGGTTGATGGATGGTCCACTACACCTGTGACATGTGTGGTAAGCAGATACATACTGACGAGGACGTTAGGTATGTCGTAAAAATAGAGATACACGCCGCAGGTCAGCCCGAAGAAGATGAGGAAGAAGACTTTGAGGATATGGATGAACTAGAAGAATACGACCAGAAGGATATTGAAGACGAAGAACTGGAGTACGATTCCATCCGCTTTGACTTGTGTTCTAAGTGCCATAAGATATATATCCAGGACCCACTGTTTATAAAAAGCCACAGGAGCAGGTTTTTTAATAATTAATGGACTTGTCCTACCCCTTCACGCCCTAGGCAAATCCGTTCGCCTCAGGCGGATAACCCTGATTAACCTATAGACCTGCTACTAGTTATCAGTTGTCAGTTTTCAGTCTTCTGACAACTGGCACCCGACAACTGGTTACTAGCCTTAAGGGTATACATAAGAGATGACGCTGGCAGAAAGGATTATTGCGGCACATTCTGGGCAGAGTGAGGTGTACCCAGGACAATTTGTCTACGCAGACGTAGACTTTTGTCTTGGGAACGACATCACTGCCCCCATAGCAATAAAAGAATTTGAAGA
>DATETB010000123.1:0-2770 GCA_035283825.1 Candidatus Brocadiales bacterium
TTTAGAATTTCCAATTTACAATTTCACTCAAAGGAATCTTAGCATGAAACTAGGCGCCAGTTACTTCGGCTCACGCCACCTGGAACACGTCAGGAGGGATATGGAGGCGATGGCCGAGGCAGGTTGTAACTCCGTCGTCCATACCCTCAGCGAGGAGGACATGACTTACTACCCTGAGACGATGGCAGAGGTCGTAAGGGTCAGTAAGGAGGCAGGACTGGAGGTGTTCCTTGACCCGTGGGGGGTAGGGAGGGTCTTCGGAGGAGAGGCCTTCTCAGAGTTCGTCTCTAAAAACCCCCATTGCCGGCAGACCATTGCCATCAACGGCAATAGTGTGAGTCTTGGGAAGGCCTGTCTTAATTCACAGGTCTTCAAGGATTCCATGAGGAGTTGGATAGAACTGGCCGCAGGCACGGGGGCCGATGGGGTCTTCTGGGACGAACCCCACCTCTACTACGGGGAGCTGGTGCCACTCTTCGGGAAGCCCCAGGTAGTGTGGGCCTGTACCTGTCAGACCTGCCAGAGGTTATTCCTGGAGGAGTACCGGCACGAGATGCCCGCCGATTTTAATGAGGAGGTCAAGAAGTTCAGACAGGATACCATATTAAGATTTATAGGCTCGCTATGTAAGATTGCCTCCAAGAAGGGGCTAAAGAACGCCCTGTGCATCTTCCCCACCCTTGACCCCCGCTACGGCGTCTATGAGTGGGAGGAGGCAGTGAAGCTGGAAGGGCTGGACGTCTTCGGCACAGACCCTTACTGGCTCTGCTTCAACAAAAAGATGGAGGACTTTGTGAGGGATGTGTCCAGGACCATGGTAGCCCTGTGTGCTGAGCATGGCCGGGAGCCTCAAATCTGGATACAAGGCTTCAGGGTCCCTGAGGGGAGGGAAGAAGAGGTAGCTCGGGCGATAAAGATAGCTTACGGGGAAGGGGTAAGGAATATAGCCGTATGGTCATTCCAGGGCAGTGAGTGTATGAGCCATCTAAGGTCGGAAAGACCAGAGGTGGTATGGCAGAAGGTATCTGCGGCCTATAGGGAATTAAGGGTGAAATCCCGTGAACGCCAGCCTTAAAAAATTAGCAGAGAAGATACTATCCGGTGGGAGGATTGATAGGGAAGAGGCTGCCCCTCTACTATCTTTGAAAGGGGAGTCTTTATATGACCTGTTTTATTGGGCCAATATCGTAAGGCACCACTATAAGGGTAACGAAATCACCTGTTGCGCCATAATGAGCGCCAAACGGGGCAAATGCCCGGAAGATTGCAGGTTTTGTGCCCAGTCATTGTGGTATGAAACAGGCGTAGAAGAGACCCCATTGGCAAGGGAGGATACCGTCCGGGACGCCACCCTGGGGGCGGCGGCCTCCAAGGCCAGCGCCCTGGGGCTGGTTACTAGCGGCAAGAGACTCACCCAGGGGGAACTGGTATCCCTTTGCCGTGAGATAAGGGCCAATAGCAACGTTATGCCCATCCATACCTCCCTCGGACTCCTGACCCAGGAGGGGGCGAAGCTCTTGTATCTCAGCGGCGTCAGACGTTACAACCACAACTTAGAGACCTCCAGACGGTTTTTCCCCAGCCTCTGCACCACCCACACTTATGAGGACCGTCTCACCACTATCAGTGTGGCCAAAGAGGCAGGCATGGAGGTCTGCAGTGGGGGCATCTTCGGGGTGGGCGAATCCCCTGAGGACCGCCTGGAACTCGCCTTCACCCTGAGGGAGTTGGAAGTGGACACGGTACCATTAAATTTCCTCCACCCTATCCCAGGTACACCCCTTGAAAATAGTCAACGCCTCTCCCCCATGGAGATACTGGGGGTTATTGCCCTCTTCCGTCTTATCCTCCCGGATAAGGAGATTAAGGTGGCCGGGGGCAGGCAGGATAACCTGAGAGGCCTGCAGAGCTGGATATTCTATGCCGGGGCTAGCAGTATTATCATAGGAGACTATCTTACCGCAAAGGGTAGTCCCCCCCAGGTAGACCTCCAGATGATTGCAGACCTGGGCCTCCGGGTCAGGAACCCCCATGAAGGCCAGCTAAAGGTACGGAGTAAGCAGGATTAAAAAAATGCCAAATTTCAAAGCCCAAAGTTCAAATGAAATCCAAATGCCAAAATCCAAATCCCAAATTTGGCATTTGGGCTTTGGCATTTCTTTGGCATTTGGGCTTTGACATTTGGATTTCTGCTTACTGCGTACTGCCTATCTTGTCTATGGACAATACGTATCTAGGTAACGGTCCAGTTCCTATCCCCAAAGACCCGGATAGTAACTCCAGGGAGTATAACCGCCGCAAGTATCTCCTCGTAATAATAAGCCTCCTCATGGGACTTGGCTATCTACTGGCCATGACCCTCTATCTCTCCGTACCCCTCAGGGAATGGGCCACGAGCATGTCCGTAGGGGCACGTTGCAACGTGCCCCTACGGGTAGCACTGTACTACACGGCCTTCTTCTGGCTCTACCTTATAATAAGCCTCCCCCTGGAGTTTTATTCCGGGTTCATCCTGGAGCACAGATACGGGCTCTCCCGCCAGGGGCTGGGAGACTGGGCAAAGGAGGGGCTTAAGGGGACTCTACTGGCCTTTGGGTTAAGCCTGCTTATGGTAGAGGTGCTTTATTTTATACTATACAATTACACTGAGTATTGGTGGCTCGTGGCAGGGTTAGTCTTTACCCTCTTTGCCCTGGTCATGGCAGGTCTGGCCCCTGTCCTTATCCTGCCCCTTTTTTATAAGAGTACCCCCATTGAGGATGAGGCCCTC
>DATETB010000124.1:0-3834 GCA_035283825.1 Candidatus Brocadiales bacterium
GGCCCCTGTCACCCCGGGTATGATGGATAAGGACAGCAGGTACATCGGCACCCTACTGGACGGTCTCCCCCTGGTAGAGGGAGACCGGATAAGGGCCACCCTCTTCGGCGCCCGCTACAATGAGTTCCTGGTAGAGTCTACACTGCCCAAGGACGTGGTCATAATTAAACCCACCACCTCCCTGAAGATAGCCGAAACGCTCCCCACCAAACCGGCCAGGCTGAAGGTCTCTTACGAAGACGTTGGCGGACTGGAGAAGGAGATACAGAGGATAAGGGAGATGATAGAGCTCCCCTTGAAGTATCCCCAGGTCTTTGAGCGGCTGGGTATAGACCCGCCAAAGGGGGTACTGCTCTGCGGCCCACCGGGTTGCGGTAAGACCCTCATTGCCAGGGCAGTGGCCAACGAGACGGACGCCAGTTTTTTCTCTATTAATGGCCCCGAGATTATCCATAAGTTCTATGGGGAGAGTGAGGCCAGGCTCAGGGAAATCTTTGAAGAGGCCAGGAGGAATACACCGTCCATTATCTTCCTGGACGAGGTGGATGCCATCGCCCCCAAGAGGGAGCAGGTACTGGGGGAGGTAGAAAAGAGGGTGGTGGCCCAATTACTGGCCCTCATGGACGGCCTGAAGGATAGGGGACAGGTCATAGTCATAGCGGCCACCAACATCCCCCACTCCCTTGACCCGGCCCTCAGACGGCCGGGACGCTTTGACAGGGAGATAACCATACCTATCCCTGATAAGAAGGCAAGGCTCAGGGTACTGGAGATACACTCCAGGGGCATGCCCCTGGCAGAGGACGTGGACCTGACAAAACTGGCAGAGATTACCCACGGCTTCGTAGGGGCAGATTTACAGGCCCTCTGCCGGGAGGCCGCCATGAGTTGTCTCCGACAGGTCATGCCAGAGATAGACTTCCAGAAGGCCCACATCCCCACCGAGACCCTCCTCAACCTCAAGGTGGGAATGGAACACTTCCTGCAGGCCCTCAAAGAGATTGAACCCAGCGCCATCAGGGAGGTCTTTGTGGAGGTGCCTGATGTGGGGTGGGAGGACGTAGGGGGGCTGGAGGAGGTAAAGAGGCAGCTCCAGGAGGCGGTGGAATGGCCCCTCAGGTACGAGAAACTATTTGAACGGGCCAGACTCACACCCCCCAAAGGGATTCTCTTAACCGGTCCTCCCGGGACGGGCAAGACACTCCTGGTAAAGGCCCTGGCCAGGGAGGGTAAGGTAAACTTTATCTCTGTAAAAGGGCCGGCCCTGCTCTCCAAATACGTAGGTGAATCGGAGAGGGCCGTCAGGGACATCTTCCGCAAGGCACGCCAGGCCGCCCCCTGCATCCTCTTCTTTGACGAGATTGACGCCATTGCCCCCCGCCGCGGTGCCGGGGGGGTGGACTCCGGGGTCGCAGAGAGGGTAATCAGTCAGTTGCTCACTGAACTGGACGGCATAGAGGAGCTTAAAGGGGTGCTAATCCTGGGTGCCACTAACAGGGCCGACATCATTGACCCCGCCCTCCTACGTGCAGGCCGGTTTGACGCCACCATTGATATACCCTTCCCCGACCGGGAGGCCAGGCTAAAGATATTCCAGGTCCATACAAGGGATAAGCCGATAACAAAAGAGGTCGGTCTTGACGAGCTTGTAGAACAGTCAGAAGGCTGGAGTGGGGCAGACATAGAACTCCTCTGCCGCAAGGCCACGATGATAGCCATTAGAAACCTTATTGAGAAAAAGGGTGAGGGGGTTGCCCCCCACGAGTTATGTATTGGGGTCAAAGATTTTATGCAAGCCCTGGAGGAGATGAAGGCCCAGAGGACATCACGGCCATGAAAAACCCTTACCTCTACGTCTACTGTATAAGTAGGGACACGCCCTCTCTCCATAAGCTTAGATTGCAAGGGGTAGAGTCAGAACCCGTACTCTTCCTCCCGCATGGAGCCCTGGTGGCGGAGCACCAGGGCTATAGCATTGGGGCTCTGCCCCCAATGGTGGCGGAGCATTGTGAACCACATGGGGTTCACAGCCAATCCCCAGCAGGCCCTGAACCGCTTCTGGTTCAGGGCCAGGGCTATAGCATTGGGGCTCTGCCCCCAATGCTGACAGTGGCCCTTAGCAAGGTGCCCTGGAAGGTGTCCTCTCTAAGTAAGCAGGTGAAAGAGCCAGGCTGGGTAGCCAAGAGGGTCAGAGAACATGAATACGTAGTAGAAGAGGTCATGCGTAACCAGGCCATCCTCCCCATGAAATTCTTGACCCTTTTTAAGAGCGAAAAGAGCCTCTTGAATACCCTTAATCCCCATCTCTCAGAGTTAGACCATTATCTGGAACACATACAGGACAAAGAGGAGTGGTCCCTAAAGGTGTATTGTGATGAATCCAGGGCGATGAGGCACCTGCTGGAGACCGATGCACGTCTAAAGGAGATGAACCGCAAGACCTTCAAAACCCCTGGGGAACGATACCTCCATAAGAAACGCCTGCAAGAGATGGCCGATGAGGGGCTTGGGAATACCCTTGGTAGGACAATACAGGATATATATGAAGCGTTGAACTCTCTATCCGTAGAAGGAATAACCCTGAAAGTCCACGAAAAAAAGGTTACCCAGAGGATAGAGGATATGCTCCTGAATGGGGCCTTCTTGGTGTCAAAACTAATGTTAGAGGTCTTCAAGGAGATGGTGGAAGAATTGAAAGAGGGTTACAGGCCATGGGGTCTCCTCTTTGAACTTGCCGGTCCCTGGCCCCCTTACAACTTCTGCCCCAGCCTGGAGAAGATACCAGATAAGGTGAACGTCTGATGGAGACCGTTATGTAGCGTGCGAGCTCGTCTCGCACGCTGAAACGTGCCAGGCGAGCTGGCACGCTACTACTACTACAACTTGTACGACAATTTAGTGTTTCCCTGTGCGTGTGAGCTTGTCTCGCACGAAAGAGACCAGATACGGTGAATACTGATGGAGACCATTGCTTGTAGGGGCAGGCTTTACGCCTGCCCCCCTCCCACCTACCTCTACTGCGTGAGCAGGAGGGGGTTATCCCTACCAGATACCCTGAAGGGGGTGGGAGAGGGCCCCCTGGAGGTTATTACATGGGAAGGACTGGCCGGGGTGTGTTCGGTGCTTCCCAAGGACGGCTACTCTCCTACCCTACAGGACCTCTTCCTGCATAAGGAGGTGGTGGAATACGTCCACACCCTTTTGGCCGTGATTCCCATGCGATTCTCCACCACCCTGAAGCGGCGGGAGGCGGTGGTGGAACTCCTGCAAAGGCATTCCTCCCGGCTGGAAGAGACCCTTGATAGGCTGGAAGATATGGTAGAGATTAGTCTGAGGGTGGTACTGGAAGGCGAGGAGAGAAACCCTATTCCTATCCCTGGATATGGGGAAAGGGCGGAGACCCCGAGTGGAATAGAATATCTCAGGCAAAAGAGGGAGGTTCAAGAGGGAGAACGCCAACTCGGCCTGCGGGCAGAGGAGGTATGTAAGGTCCTGGAACAAAGGCTCAGACCGTTAATTGCGGAGAGCCAACTTGAATCAAGCAGGTATATGTCCTCTATCTACTACCTGGTGAGGAGGGACAGGTTAGAAGAATTTGAGAGGGCCTTTGGTGAGGTTAGGGGACGTCTACCTGAGAAGGTACTTTACAGTGGTCCCTGGCCCCCTTACAGCTTTGTCCCTGAGTTTCTTGAAATCTGACTGTAGAGGCGACCCGATGGGTCGCCCTTATTAGCAAGAGCACGTTAAATGTGCGAGTTGGTAGCGTGCCAGCTCGTCTGGCACGTTAAACGTGCGAGACAAGCTCGCACGCTACATTCTGGGCGAGCCACCGGC
>DATETB010000125.1:0-3588 GCA_035283825.1 Candidatus Brocadiales bacterium
AACCGTATAGATGAGGTAATCGTCTTCAACCGTCTCGGCAAGGAGGAGATTAAACAGATAGTGGAGATACAACTCCGCAGTCTGAGGAAACGCCTGGCAGAGCACAACGTCAGGCTCACCCTTGGGAAGGAAGTGAAAGAGATGCTGGTGGAAAAGGGCTATGACCCCGCCTACGGGGCCAGGCCCTTGAAGCGCACCATACAACAGTGCATTGAAAATCCCCTGGCCCTGGAGATACTGGAGGGGAGATTCCCCGAGGGTTCCGAGGTTATCACCAAGTGTAAGGACGGTAAGGTCCTTTTCACCAGGGCGAAGCCTGTAGAGGTGGCGTAGGGACAGGTCCCGCCCAAAAGATGGCGGATTTTCAACTTTAGACCTGTCCGTGGACAGACCTAAAGGTCTGTCCCTACATCTCAGGAAAAGAGAGGAGACATCCGTATGCGTAACCTACGTTTGGCCCTTTGCGTTCCAACCCTTTTTTTCTTGCTTTCCCTGGCACCTCTGGCCGAAGGGCAGGAAATTAAGACCATCGGCGCAAAGGAGTTTAGTGACCTTCTGTCAGCCAGCAAAGGAAAGGTAGTGGTTCTGGACTTCTGGGCCACTTTCTGACCCTCCTGCCGGAGGGCGGTGCCCTTCCTAAACCAGATGTACGAGACGTACAAAGGCCAGGGTTTTGAAATAATTGCCCTTTCCACAGAGGGGAAAAATGTAGAGGCCGTAACGGCCTTTTCAAAAAAGGCAGGGATAAAGTATCCCGTCTTTATGGCAGAAGTAGACCTTCTGGAGAAGTACGGTATACAGTACATCCCTTACCACGTCTTTATAGACAAGAAGGGGACACAGAGGCACGAAGAGACGGGCTTTTCTGAGGCAGGCAAGGCGGCGTTTGAGACGCGGATTAAGGAGTTACTGAAAGAGGGCGGTTAATCTTTCTCCCTTAATTCTGGGCATGTGGGTAAAGTTTGTAGGGTGCGTCTTTAGACGCACCATTTATTGTTTTGGTGCGTTTCACGCACCCTACGCCTGGACAAAGGAATAAGACGGACAATAGCCTGTCGTAACTCATAAGGAGGAAAGGCAGGATGGGAAAGACCGGCCTCGGCAGTCCCCAGGAGGCCCGTAATGTTACACAACTGTCTATACTTTATGGCCCTTGGGTTATTCCAGGAAAAAAGGGGACGGTTCTATTTTTGGGGGGTATAAGGGCAATGGGCCCGTGGATTAGTCTTATAAAAAAGAGAACCGTCCCATTTTCTCTTTAAGTAGCCGCAGACTTTAGTCTGCGAGGCACAGTCAACCCGGTCCTTTCGTCCGCCTAAGGCGGACGGCTATCCATTCTTGTCAGGCATTCAGCCAAAATCATAGAAATTTTCTTGACTTCTTATGGGGGGGGGTAAAATTTCCACCAACAGGCGGGGTGGAGGATTTGCTTTAATAGTTTAGATGCACCCCACATAACTGCTAATCATTTAACGAGAAAGGAGTACCACCATGAAGAAATTGCTAACTCTGGTTTTGGCTGTCGTAGCTTTGGGGTCTATCTCCTGGGCTGGGTCGAACCTCAACTCGTCGAGGAGTAACAACTACCGACTGATCTATTCCGCCGACGTAATGAGCCAGACCCAAGCGACCGCTATCCTGGCTGAGTTGGACAAGATCGGTCCGGCAGATGAAGCGAAGTTAAAAAAGTGGTTGCCGGCAAACTTTAAGAGCCATGGCATTATAGCCGACCTCAACCAACTCAAGAAGATTATCATCCGACCCGCTGATAAGACGCGTAAGCAAATCACGATTATCTTCTTGACGGACCCAGCGGACGAGGCTCAGGCGATTGCTGTTTCTGATGAGGGGGCGCCGGCGGACAAGCCAAAGACCAAATAACGAAACTTGTAGGGTACGCTTAAACGTACTCTGCTAGATTCTTCGCTTCCCCTTCGCTCCGCTCAGGGCTTTGGCTCACTCAGAATGACACAGAGAGAGGGCATGACCTTTTAAACCGTACTGGCCGTTTCTGTCTTCTTGATATTCGCCTGGGCAGTGGCTGGACGGGCTACGACTACCTGGTAACCTTCCTTTTTGCCAATTCCAGGGTCTTTTGGGCCAGCTGTAGCGTCTCTTCGGCAGTCTTTTTGTTAAAGACCCTGGCGGGGATGCTTGCGGGAAGACCGTTGGGGTATCTGGTGGGTATGTAATAACTGTCCAGTATGGATATTTCTTCCTTCAGTGCCTTAAAGTCCGGGGCAAATTCGGCGGCCCATTCACAGAGTTCTTCTACGGAATGCCCCACCACCAGTTCCTCCCCTTGTGAATAGAGATAACCCTTGAGTGCCTTTTCGGCTATTTGTTGGGAAAGAAAACATACCATGTAGAATTTTCCCCCTTGCAGGAGATACCTGGCGGTAGAGAGGTCTTCTTCTGCCTGTTCCAACCATCGCCTGCCTTCTTCACTTGCTGGTCTTTTCATAGATTATCCTGCCTGTCTTTACGGCGTTCTTTACCAGGGGGCTGGTCTGTAGGCACCGGGAGAATTCTTCCGGGGTATAAAAGAGGATATCGGCCGCCAGGGGCTTTAGCTTGAGGTACATGTCCCTTGAGCGTTCCAGGAAGGATTTGTCTGAAGGCATAACTACAATCAAATCCAGGTCGCTGGTGAGTCCGTATTCGCCCCTGGAGGCTGAGCCAAAGAAAAGTATCTTTTCTGCCCCGTTCTGGACTAATGCAGTGGTGAGTCTCTTTAGCTCCCTTTTAAGGGTGCTGGCCCTGGAGGCCCTTCTGTGTCTGAGAATCTCTCTTAGAGAGGGCATGACCTTTTACACCGTGCTGGCCATTTCTGCCTTCTTGATATTCGCCTGGGCGGCGGCGAGGCGGGCGATGGGGACACGGAAGGGGGAACAGCTTACGTAGTCCAGCCCTATCCTGTGGCAGAAGGCTATGCTGGCCGGGTCTCCACCGTGTTCCCCACAGATACCAATCTTTAGGGCGGGTTTGGTGGAGCGCCCCTTCTTTACCCCTATCTCTATGAGCATCCCGACGCCCTCCATATCAAGGGACTGGAAGTGGTCTTTAGGCAAAATACCCCTCTCAATGTATTCGGACAGGAAGCTCCCAATATCGTCTCTGCTGAAGCCGAAGGTCATCTGGGTGAGGTCGTTCGTGCCGAAGGAGAAGAAGTCGGACTGCCGGGCTATGCGGTCTGCTGTAACGGCGGCCCTGGGGAGCTCTATCATGGTACCCACCGTGTATTTTATCTCCACGCCTTTCTTCTTTATTATCTCCCCGGCGAGGGCCTGTATGTTGTTTCTGAATATCTTTAGCTCTTCCTCCGTCCCCACCAGGGGTATCATGATTTCGGGGTAGACCTCAAGTCCCTTCTTCTTCACGTTGCAGGCGGCCTCTATTATGGCCCTGACCTGCATGTCGTATATCTCCTTGTAGGTTATGCCCAGCCGGCATCCACGGTGTCCCAGCATGGGGTTGAATTCGTGGAGCCTGGCCACCGTCCGCTGGATATCTTTTAGGCTTACCTTCATCTTTTTGGATATTAATGTCTGGCTTGCCGCATCCTGGGGGAGGAACTCATGGAGGGGT
>DATETB010000126.1:0-6825 GCA_035283825.1 Candidatus Brocadiales bacterium
GGGAGGGCCGCCAGGCCCTTCCTCTTTGCCTCATTGAGCAGCCTCCTGGTACTGTCTACGAGTCCTTTTTTAGAGGTGACCCACAGGGCGTAGACGAAGGGGAGTCCCGTAAGGGCCTTCCACTCTGCCCCCAGGTCAAGGAAATGCGGAGTGCGGAGTTCGGAGTGCGGAATTCCAGATCCCGAACTCCGCATTCTGCATTCCGCATTCCGCATTCCAGAGGCCATCTTCATGGCGTTATCCCCAATGACCAGCACTGCATCGGCCTGGGTATCATTTAAATCCTGATTACGGGGCCAGGGGACATACTCTACACTGGATAATCTGAGGCCGTACCTCTCCTGGAGGATTATCCTGGCCAATGCGGCGGAGGTCAGGGAGGATTCGTCCAGGGCAACCCGCTTGACGTCCCTTACCCTGGGTACACGCAGGAAGAGTAACACGCTTTCCACTGCCCCCCTGGAGGCAATGGACGTGTCTGGTACGATAAAAAAGGGGCGGCCGCGCAGGTATTCTATGGAGGGTACGAGGGCCACGTCTAATTCCCCTTGTTCCAGGAGGTCTGGCAGTTGGGAGGGCACGGCAAGGCGTAGTTCCACCCCGCTACCGCCCTCTATCCCCGCAACCAGGGGCTTTGTATTCAGGTAGGGTACTGCTCCAATTCTCAGGCTTTTTCTCATGATTAAGAGGTAGGGGCACGTTGTAACGTGCCCCTACTATTTACAGAGAGGAACGGTGGCCCTTCCTGGCGGGCTGGAGGTATCCTCTGTCCTCCAGGAGTTGGACGACCTTATTTGTGGAGTCCTCTACGGATTCATTGTGGGTCTCCAGTATAACTTCTGGGTGGAGAGGTTCCTCGTAGGGGTCGTCCACACCGGTAAAGCCCTTTATCTCCCCGTTGAGGGCCTTCTTGTAGAGCCCCTTAACGTCTCGCTTTGTGCACACGTCAATGGGACACTTTACGTATACCTCCAGGAAGTCCCCTATCTCCTTACGTGCATAATCCCTGATCTCCCTGTAGGGGGAGATGGCCGCCGCAATGGCCACCACACCGTTCCTGGTCATAAGCTTACACACGTAGGCAATCCGCTTGATGTTCGTGTCTCTATCCTGCTTGGAAAAGCCCAGGTCGGAGCAGAGGTGCTTCCTGATGACGTCGCCGTCAAAGACTTCTACCTTACAGCCCCTGTCTCTCAGGATTCCCTCCAACTTGTGAGCAATGGTAGTCTTCCCTGAGCTTGGCAACCCTGTAAACCAGACTGTTACACCCCGCCCATAATATGGCGGATTTTCAACTTTTTCCACGCCTTGTTTGCCTCCTTGTTGAAACTTGTTGAATCTTAACTTGACAAACCACCCATTGGGTGGTATGCTTACTTACACAAAGACTTGGTCTCCGAACTGGTACCGTATGGTATACTTTCGTGAGAATCCTCACGATAGGAACCAGGTCGCTTAAAAACCCAACTGTTTGTTGGGTTTTTTTGTTTTATTGCCTTCCAAAATTCCATATATTTTGTATCCTTCCCTGAATGATGTCTTTGTACAAATTTCTATCTTCTTTACAAGCATCATATGACCTGCGGATTGCACCGGCAATCATATCCGCAAGCTGAATTAAGACATCTCTCTTAGAGTCTACAAATTTTAAATCGTCAATAATCTTCTTTCCTCCTAAAGCTGGATTAAGCTCCCTACGCAAGTAGGTAGATAAGGCCCTTCTAAATCGCCTACTCCCATGGCCATCTAAACGTAATTTGGCATCTGTGATAGTACCCCAGTGATGTCGTAATACCATTTTAATTGTGTAGTTATAAAAGGATTCGTTTGAACTCCTTAGCTCCTTTCCATAAATTCTACTCTTATCCATTACTATGGCTCTTACGCAAAACCTGGCGTCGGCTACTGCACTCAGAAACTTACGGCGCTCTTCTTTTGAGCACTTGTTAAACTTAAATTCAAAATTCTCAGAATGGCCTAGTTCCTTTCTTAGTTTCTTAATCCTTAATGCGGTTTCTTCCGCGTCCGATGTCGTGTCAAATATCACTAAAGCAATTACGAATACTTGAGAAGAGCCCTTCTCAACCTTGAAACCTGTATCCCCTGAATCGTCAATAAATACTAGCGCCTGCAATGTCCTTCCCCTTCATATCCAGAGGCACTTCCAGTCCCATGCATCCTAACACCGTTGGCGCCACGTCAAGGATATGGGCTGGCATCCTCCTCAAGGGCACGGCACGCCGTGCCCCTACGGGGGAATCCATTAAACCGCCATTATACAAAACAAAGATACCATATTGCGAGTGGTTTGCGTAGTCAGAACCGTTATCGTTCTCCCTGGTCCAGAATTTCTTGTGGCCCACACTGCCTATGCTCCTGTAGTATTGGTCGCCGAAATAGACGAGCAGGTCGGGTGCAATGCCCCTGCACTCTGGGTAAATATCCTCTGGCCTAAAGGCCCTGGTGTTTATTCTTTGTCCGCATTCATTTCTAATACCCTCAAGCCCCTGGGCAAGCTCCCTCCTTGTCCTCTCGTAATCCTGCGGGGAGATTAAACCCATAGGCTCACGCCCTCTTACGTTGAGGAATACCCTGCCGTAGTAGCCGCTGTGGGCCCAGGCTGTTGTACGCCTCCAGTCTACCTTGAGGTGTTGAAAGGAGGTAATCTCCCGTGGGTACTCCAGGAGTCTCAAGTAACCGTTGGCCAGGAGCCACTCGTTGACGCATATCCCGCCCTCCATCCGCTTGGCCCCGTGGTCAGAGACGACCAGCAGGGCGGCACGCCCTTCTATCAGGGTCAAGATCTCGCCCAATTCCCTGTCAAGATATTTGTAATAGTCCAGTATTGCGTCTCCGTATTCAGTACCGGGGCAATAAGAGGGATGGGCCTCATCAAGGTATCTCCAGAAGGCATGTTGTAGCCTATCCGTACCCATCTCCACCATCATAAAGAGCTCCCAATCCTGTCTCTGCAGGAGGGCCTTTGCCAGGCGAAATCGCCTCTGGGTCATCTCGTAGACGGTCTTGAGGATAGAGCCTTTGTCTCCGGAGCGGAAGTCTTTTACGTCTGGTATGTAGCCCCCCGTCAGCGCCTCCACCTCGGCACGGAATTCCCTGGGGTAGGTATAGTCGGGCGAGTCCCCGGCCATAAAACAGCTTACCATCCTGCCGTTAATGGCCCTGGGGGGATAGCTTGGGGGTATGCCTACCAGGATGGACCTGCGGCCGTATCTTGAGAGGATATCCCACAAGGTCTCTTCCCTTACCCAGCTGGAATCCACAAAGGCCATCTCACTGTAATCGTATCTGGTACGGTTTCTGAAGCCGTAGATGCCCAGCCGTCCGGGGTCTTTCCCGGTAACCATGGAGGCCCAGGCGGGGCAGGTGATGGAAGGGATGGTACTCTCCAGCTCACCGTATAGTCCGTGTCCTGTGAGCCGTTTAATGGTGGGCAGTTCATCCAGCCAACGGTCAAAGACCAGTTCAGTGGGAGCGGCATCAAGGCCGATGATTACGACTTTATCGGTATTACTCATTGGCCTACTTTGTAGGGGCACGTTGCAACGTGCCCCTACTAATGTCTATCAACTCGTAATCCTTACTCCCCAGCCCAATCTCATGGGCATAGTCTATCTGGGTGGTGTAGTCAATGTTGGGCCAGGCCTTGTGGAAGAAATCTTCTCTGACATGCTCCCGTACCAGGTCAACGGCCGCCTGTTATACGGCCACGGGGTCACGGGAGGCCAGTATCCCAATATCCTCAAAGGCGGGCGGGTAGGCCTTGTCCATGCAGTCGCACTGTTCCGTAACGTGTATCAGGAAGTTGAGGAAGACGGACTTCTTCTCCTTCCCCTTAAGGACGGCCAGACAGTACTCGGCCACCTTCTTCTGCAGGTTTTCCGTATTCTCGTCCCAGGAAATCTTTACCGCCTCGTGGGGGCATACTGCCAGACACTCCCCACAACCAATACATTTCCTGGCGTCAATGATGGAGTAGTCTTTTATGGTGATGGCCCCTGCGGGGCAGAACTCGGCGCAGAGTCCGCAGGCCTTACACTTGTCCGTAAGGATTTTGGGCACCACCCCTGAGTGCATGGCCAGTTTGCCGCCCCTGGAGGCCAGTCCCATACCGATGTTCTTTAGCGTTGCCCCCAGGCCGGTCAGCATGTGGCCGGTAACGTGGGAGAGGGAGACGAAACCGCTGGCCGCCTTGGCCGCCCCGGCTATAAAGGCCGTCTTTGTCAGTCCTTTTTTGCTCAGGGACGGCAGGGGCATGGAGAAGTCGTTCTCCCCCCTGAGGCCGTCAGCAATGACTATTGGCGCCCCAATGGCCTCGGGGGTAAAACCCCGGTTGTAGGCGTGCTGGATATGGTCAATGGCGTTGCTCCTCTGGCCCACGTACAGGGTATTGGTCTCTACTACGAAGGGCTTTGCACCAATGGCCCTTACGTACTCCACCGCCGCCCTGACGATGGGCGGCTTCAGGTGTCCTATGTTCCCCTTCTCCCCGAAGGTGGTCTTTACCCCGATGAGGTCGCCCTTCTTGATGGGGACAGATTCACCCGGGGTGGATCCGCCTAAGGTGGACTCCAGCATCCTCCTGGTCTTCTGGGCCAGGGAGTCCAGACCCTCCCCGGTCTTTGATCTGACGAAAAATACCGTGCTCTTCATGGGAAAAACATTTTAACAATTTTTGGATGGGATGTTAAGTGAAATCTACTGAACTCAGCAGTTATGCACCTTGACAAAGCCTTTCATTTTAGTAAAATGCATTTTTCGTCAGAGAACCCTATTTTTAGGTTATGGGGATAAAGAGATTTAACTGTTCTAGACCTGAGAGGGCTTACGGTGGAGGCTTGTGCGGCAGGTCATTAAGCAGTGAGAAATCTCTAGCCTTCGTGGATGGACATGGAAGAAGATGACAAACTACTGAGGGAAATCTCTCAAAAACTTAGCCTGATGTGTACTAAGCTTGAGAGGACGTTTGATACTACTATGGATGCTTTTGTACACCATAACATAAAGAAGTTAGAGGAGGCTGAGGTCCCGGCTAATGAGATTCATAAGTTAGGAGAGGAGATAATCGCCTCGATCAGTGATGTATCTGTCAAGACTAAAGAAGAAAAAGAGCAATTAAAGGGAGTAGTTTCAGCGGCCACTCACCTTCAAAGGGCAGTAGATGCCGTTAGGGGGATGTTTCCTCCGGTGAAGATTAAAGTAAATGAGGATCTCCTTTTCAGCGATAAGGCCATTGTGGAGTTAAAGTACCTCTCTGAGAATACCCGCGAAGTCATTAAGAATGCCGGGGATGCCTTTTTGACCAAGAACCAGTTTCTCCTGGGGCATGCATTAGAAAAGGGGTCTCATCTGAATGAGATTGCCGACAGCTACGCCCTTGAACATGAGGAAAGGCTTATAGCAGGGGTCTGTATGCCCAAGGCCTCGCCAGTATTTCTGAATATGCTTGAGTGCATAGTCAGGCTCAACTGGTACACAATGATGGCCCTCAAGAAATTCTTTTTCCTCAGGGAAGAGTGAGGCGTAGCCCTTCAATCCATAATGACGCGTGTATTGGTGTTAGGCATATTTGGCAGAAATGACGGTACTCCACGACCAGCCCTTCAGAGGGCGCTGGGCCTTGGATTTTTTATGGTAGGTTCAATCGTGGGGGGTTACCTTGTAGGCAGCTATTTAGATTCTCGCTTTGGTACTACCCCACGGTTAATGCTGATATTCCTATTCCTGGGGATTGCCTCTGGGTTCCTGGAATTTTATAGGGTAGCAAAAAAGCTTCAGGAGGAAGAAGAAAAGGCCAGGAAGAGATGATAGGGTCTCGGGAAACAAAGACCGGCATGCTAGTCCTTGATGAGGGTTTTCCAAAGAGGGTCTTTAACACGAGCCTTCTTCTCATGGCCATGATAGCCCTTTGTTCCACCTCCTTCCGGTCCTTTGAAATCTCTTATAGTGTACTTATAGGTTGTGCCATTAGCCTGGGGCTATGCAAACTCCAGTGGTGGGCCGTGCAGCAGTTTTTCCAGAGGGGAAAGCAGTCTGGAAAACAGTTCTTTGCCTTTATAAACCTCCTGAAGTATTTTGTGCTATGCGTAATTTTCTATATCATGTTTAGTTACCTGCAGGTACATGTAATTGCCTTTCTGGTAGGTATAAGCCTTGTGCCGGCGGTAATAAGCTTAAAGATGCTGGGGATGCTGTTTATGAATTATCTAAACAGCTCACAGGGGTCGCAAACTAAGGGTGTAAGGAATTAAGGTATGGAAACAGGGATTAAGGAACTGCCCACTTTTTTAGACCTCTTCCTGGACATGCACCGACATTTCCTTGGTCTGACACTGCACCAGTGGTTGCCGGTGATGATGTCTATATTGATAATAGTCTCCCTGGTGTTATTCTGCCACCTTTACACCCGCAGGCTTGAGAGGGTTCCTGGGGGTGTACAGGCCCTTCTGGAGCTATTGGTGGAGTTTCTTGACGGCCTTGTGAAGGCCAACATGGGAAAGGTGGGGGCGGCCTTTGTGCCCTTTATAGGCACTTTGTTCATCTATATATGGGTAATGAATATAATAGGGCAGGTGCCGCTCTTTCGCTCTCCTACGGCCAATTATAATACCACCCTTGCGCTGACCCTTTTTGTCTTCTTACTTACCCATTACTACGGCCTCAAGCATAATGGCCC
Source organism: Candidatus Brocadiales bacterium (assembly GCA_035283825.1). Classification (GTDB taxonomy): domain Bacteria; phylum Planctomycetota; class Brocadiia; order Brocadiales; family Bathyanammoxibiaceae; genus 2-12-FULL-52-36. The sequence goes on from DATETB010000126.1 coordinate 6,695, forward strand.
CCTGGGCTATCTTAAACACCTTATGGGCCAGCCCAGGTGGATGGCGCCCCTGATGTTCCCCCTGCACCTGGTGCAGGAGCTTATATCCAGGCCCCTCTCCCTTTCCATGCGATTATTCGGGAACCTTACGG
>DATETB010000127.1:0-7859 GCA_035283825.1 Candidatus Brocadiales bacterium
GACCCTGGAACAGGAGGAGCATGGCGCGGTTAGAGACACCAAAGCGATTGTCCTTCCGGAAGTAATCATTGAGGTAGGTCAACAGGGCCTTCTTTATCTGGGTTTTTTTGATATCCTGGGCCTCTATGGTAGCGCAGTAACGGTCAACGAACTCATCGCTCGGGGCGTACATCCTGGCCCCTACCAGCTCCAGTGCTCCCATAGAGAGTATCCTGCCTATAATCCCCCCCGTACGGCTCTTCACCAGGCTATATGGGGTAATCAATACGTAAGCTAGTTCTTCTTTCATGTCTGTCCTTTGCAATGAATGTAAATAGGGGCAGGGTTATCCTGCCGCTACGAGAATTTTAGCACATCAGGAGGGTTACATCAACGGCTAACGTTTTTAAGCAGTAGCTAGTAGTCAGTAGCTGGCAGCTAGGGTTGAATTTTTTTTCTCCTCGCTACTATCTACCAGCTACTAGCTACTGTTTAAGTCGGGAGTGGCCCCGCCCCTTGAACCTTTGAACCTTTTCCGCCTAAGGCGGATTGAACCCTTTGTGGGGGTGGTCCTTGCCCGGGACCTTTTGATGCAGGGCTGGCTACCGTAGCGGGGGAGTGGGGACGGATAGAAAAATGCAGGTGCCCTGGCCCCAGGAGGTCTCCTACTGCTGACTGAAAATCTTCGTTGATGGTAACAAAGAAGCGGTTGTTGACCTTTATGCGGGTCTTTTGGCCTTCCTGACCCAATATGTCCAGGAGGACCGGGCAGTGGCCCGGATGGGCGGAGAAGAGGGCTCTAAGGCGTACCAAGGTCTCGTCTGCATGTTTGGCGGGGTCTATGGTTATAACGGCGCTCTCTTCCTGTAGCCCTTTCTCTAATGGACTTACCTCCGAGACCTTGATGGAGGGTCTTTGGCCCTTGCCCCCGCCGTTACGGAAGATAACCCTTCCCTTGAGCAGGACTATCTCATCTTTTTTGAGGAGTGATTCATATTGGGTCAGTTCTCTCTTAAAGACCAGGCCCTCGGCGTGGCCCTCCAGGTCTTCCAGGAGGAGGTAGACCATGGGGTCTCCATTTCTAGTAGTAGTCTTTTTTACTTCGGTTAGCACCCCTGCCAGGGTGACCTCCTCCCCGCCGGTGGCCTCGGATAGGCTGGCCGTGGTGGGAGAGTCCTCGGCCAGGAATTTTTTCAGTTTGTCCAGGGGGTGACTGCTTACGTAAAAGCCCAGGACGCTCTTTTCTTCCTGGAGCCTCGTCTTTTCATCCCATAGTTCCTCGGGTTTCAGGTCTGGGATGCCCTGCCATGCACCGCAGGCAGGACAATTCCGAGAGGCGGATTGCGGATTGCGGGTTTCGGGTTTAGAAACCTCGCACTCTGCACTCCGCACTCCAAAGGCCAGATGAGTCTGTTCGGGGTGGTCCCTTTTCTTTTCGGCTATCTCCATGTCTGAACTGATGGCCTTAAGGTGTTCTTCCCTGGGGCCCGGCAGGGAGTCAAAGGCCCCAGCCTTGATAAGGCTCTCAATGACCTGCTTGTTGACTATCCTTGAATCCACCCTCTTGTAGAAATCGTGTCTGCAGGTGAACTTCCCACCCCCTTGTTTGGCCTCCAGGATAGAAGTTATGGCCTTCTCTCCTACGTTCTTGATGGCCCCAAGGCCAAAGCGTATCTTCCCCCTTGTGCCGCCGTCAAGCATAGTGAAATCGGCCTGGCTCTCGTTGATACAGGGGGGAAGCACCTCAATGTCCATCCGCCTGCAGTCCTCTATGTAGCTGACTATCTTGTCGGTGTTCTGCTTCTCACAACTCATCAGTGCCGTCATGTATTGTGTGGGGTAGTTGGCCTTGAGGTAGGCCGTCTGATAGGTGATGACTGCGTAGGCGGCGGAGTGGGATTTATTGAATCCGTAACCGGCAAAATATTCCATGAGGGAGAAGATTTCATGGGCTGTCTTCTCGGGTATTCCACTCTTTACCGCCCCACTGATAAACTGGTCTCTATACTTGGCCATGACTTCTGGTTTCTTCTTACCCATGGCCTTCCTGAGATTGTCGGCCTGGTTCAGGGTGAGCCCCCCCAAGACGTTGGCTATCCTCATAACCTGCTCCTGGTAGAGGATAATACCATAGGTCTCTTTCAACAGGGGCTCCAGACTGGGGTGGAGGAAAGTGGGTTTTTCCCTGCCGTGACGGCATTCTATGAAGGAATCCGCCATCCCACTCTGCAGGGGGCCTGGTCTGTAAAGGGCTATGAGGTTAATTATGTCTGAGAATTCCTCGGGCCGCAGCCTTCTCAGGAGTTCTTGTATCCCCCGGCTGGTCTCCACCTGGAACACCCCTTTTACGTCCCCACTGGACAGGAGTTGGTAGGTGGCCTTGTCATCCAGGGGTATCTGTGAGAGGTCCAGTTCCTTGCCGGCGGTCTCCTTTATAAGTTTAAGTGCCTTGTCAATGACGGTGAATTTCCTTACCCCCAGGAAATCGGCCTTGAGGAGGCCTATCTGCTCCACCAGGGTAACGTCGTCGTATTGGGTGGTGACCACGTCCCCATTCTTGGCAAGGGGGACGTAATGGGTAAGGGGTTCATCGGAGATGACCACCCCTGCGGCGTGTACGGAGGCATGCCTGCACAAACCCTCCAGCCTGGAGGAGATATTAAACAGGCGTTTTATCCTCTGGTCATTTTTATGAAGCGATGCCAGTTCAGGCTCTTGTTCCAGTGCCTGGGCCAGGGTGATACCGGGGGTGAAAGGGATTAGTTTTGCCACTCTGTCCACCTCTGCCAGGGGTATGCCGAGTACCCTGCCCACGTCCCTTACTACGGCCTTGGCCTTCATGGTGCCAAAGGTTATAATCTGGGCCACGTGCTGGTCCCCGCCGTATTTCCGTCTGGCATACTCTATTACCTTTTCCCTCCCTTCTGCACAGAAATCTATGTCCAGGTCGGGCATGGTCACACGCTCTGCATTGAGGAACCTCTCAAAAAGGAGGTCGTATCTCAGGGGGTCAACGTTTGTTATCTTAAGTGCATAGGCCACCAGGCTTCCCGCCCCTGAACCCCTCCCGCTGGTGAGGATGCCATTTTTGTGGGCAAAGTCCACGAAGTCCCACACAATCAGGAAGTAATCCACCAGACCCGTCTCCTCTATGACCCTCAACTCGTGCTCCAACCTCTTCCGTATGGCCTCAGTCACCACACCGTATCTCTCCCTTACCCCTATCTCACAGAGTTCCCTGAGAAACTGGGAGTTGGTCTTGCCTTCAGGGAGGTGGTACTTAGGCAAGTGGAGCTTGCCAAAGGTCAGCTCCAGGTTACATCTCTGGGCAATGGATACCGTGTTGGCCAGGGCCTCGGGGATTTCCCCAAAGAGTGACCGCATCTCCTCAGGGGACTTAAAGTAGAACTCCTGGGTGGCAAACCTCAGGCGGTTAGGTTCGTTCACTGGTTTTCCGGTGTTTATGCATAGTAGTATGTCGTGTGCCTCGGCGTCCTCTCTGGTCAGGTAGTGGATGTCGTTAGTGGCTGCCAATGGTATGTCCAATTGTCTCCCTATCTCTATTGCCCCCTGTACCAGGCCTTTCTGTTCAGGGATGCCGTTATCCTGTACCTCAATATAGAAGTTTTCTTTGCCGAGGATCTCCCTGTAGGCGGCGGCAGTACGGAGTGCCTCATTTTTTAATCCCCTGCCGAGGTTAAGGTTTATCTCTGACTTCATGCACCCGGAGAGGGCGATAAGCCCTTGAGGGTGACGGCTGAGGAGTTCCTTGTCTATGCGCGGCTTATAATAGAAACCCTCAAGGTATGCCGCAGTGGACAGTTTTAAGAGGTTTTGATACCCGGTAATATCTTTTGCCAGCAGGGTAAGGTGATAGAGCGTTTCCTTTTTGCTTGGGTCCTTATTTAAGCGGCTGGTAGGTGCTACATAGGCCTCGTAACCCAGGATGGGCTTTATACCAGCCTCTCTGGCCTTGGTATAAAATTCTATGGCCCCGTACAGGTTGCCGTGGTCAGTGAGGGCCAGGGCCTCCATCCCCGTCTCCTTGGCCCTCTTTACGAGTTGGGCAGTCCGGCACGCCCCATCCAGGAGGCTGTACTCACTGTGAACGTGGAGGTGGGTAAAATCCATAATCAGCAATCAGCTATCAGGCATCAGCAATCAGCCATCAGCAATCGGCCATCAGCAATCAGCCTGCTGACTTACTGACTGCTGATTGCTGACCTGCTGTCTACTACCTTAAAGGTATATTACTCATCAAAAAGGAAAAGTCAACAAGCCTCTTTGGAGGTTGATGTATCACAGTAAGTATCATTGACTTAGGAAGGGTCTGGAAGGGGTGATTATTTGGTAGGGGCACGTTGCAACGTGCCCCTACTAGCTGCAGGTGGGGCCTATGGATTAGGTCCTTTGAGTTCCTTCTCCCACCTCCTGAGACTTCCCTGTATCTCTGCCCTCAGCCACTTGGTGATGTTGGCGTGGGGCAGGTAGGGGCGACCAAACCGGTAGGTTAGTCCCCTTAGTTGTTCCTCTAACATCCCCTCAATCCCACCAGGGGCTATCATACAGGGGACGACCAGCACCGTCCCGTTTTTACTTGCCTCCTCTATCATGGCCCTAAGGTCTTTGGTTGCCTTCTCCTTTATATCGGGAGGGGCACCGAACATTACGGTAGCCACCAGGGCGTCCTTGAAGCCGCCTTCTTCTTTTACAAAAGAGGCTAGGACCCACATGCTTCTTAACCACATAGTCTCAGAGACCTTTGTAAGGGGGCCGTGTCCTACCAGGATGACGGTCTCTTGTGGTGGATTGAGACTTATCTCCAAGGTCCTCTCAAAGACTATCTGGGCGGCCAGGGGGTTGTGCTCTATGGCATGGGTCATGTGTAAATCAGCCTTGACGGTGATGGGCACAATCTCCTTTTGTCTCTCTGGAGGGACTGGTGTCACGCCCAGGAGGTACTCCAGCTTCTGCACCACCGGGCTGTGGGAGGAGATATAAAGGGGCACGGCCAATATCTTGGATGCCCCCCTGGATTCTAGTTTACTTACCGCCTCCTGGAGCACCTTTTCGTCCATCCCGAAGAACAGTTCTACGTCATAAATCTCCTGGATGGGTTTCACTGCCGCCATCACGTGCTTATCCCACACAGAGACTTCCCCAGGGGGGTCTATCCCTCTGGCCAGTATCAATATGCCCACCTTCTTTTCCGGGTCGCCCAGGACGAAGGAGGCATTAAAAAGGAACAGGAGAAAGACTGTGAGATGCATCAGGTATCTGCTCATCAAACCCTCCTCTTTGGTATGTGTCGTGCCCAAGGCAGCTTCGCCAGTTATTTTGACGAACAGGACTCAGGGTTTCGCCCTTATATCACATAAATCTTACGGAATCAAGGGGGGATTCTTGAGGCATTTCCGGCTAAAAAAACATGTCCGGACGCTGGCCTAAAGCCCAGCCTAAACAAGTTGACAGATGTTATCACAGAGCTATAATGTGCGTAGTTTAAATAATATCCATTCCCCTCCAGGAGCAAAAAATGAAAAAGATAGAGGCGATAATCAGACCGGAGAGATTTGAAGTGATAAGGCAAACCCTGCACGATGCGGGCTACCACGGGTTGACGGTAACCACTACGACTGGCTATGGAGAGCAGAAAGGGCCTACCAGAATCTGGCGCGGCAGGGCCTTTTCTAGTGAGGCGGTAAGGAGGGCAGAGCTTAAGATAGTCGTCCCAGACGAGGAAGCGGAGAAGGTCATGCAGGTTATTATGGAAAGTGCCCGTACGGGACAGCCTGGAGATGGGAGGATATATGTAACGGACGTGGTTACTACCGTCCACATCCGCACTGGGAGCGTCCATACAGGGGTAGAAGAGGAAAAAGAGATATGAGGTAACCAGTAGCTAGTAGTCAGTAGCCAGTAGCTAGGGAAAAGATTCAACCCCAGCTACTATCTACTAGCTACCAGCTACCGTCTACCTTGCCTGAACCATTCTGTGGTCTTTTCCATGCCCTCTTCAAATCCAATACTCACTTTGTAACCCAGCAATCTCTCTGCCAGGGAGATATCTGCCAGGGTGCGCCTGACGTCTCCCTTTCTGGCCCCGGTGTGGGTGTAACTGATGGGCCTGCCGATAATCCTCTCTACGGTCTTGAGGAGGTCAAGGATGGAGTAATCCTTGCCACAGCCCACGTTAAAGACCTTGCCAGCTACCCCAGGGACCGTGGCGGCTAGCAGTGTAGCATTCATGGTATCTTCTATATAAGTAAAATCTCTGGACTGCCGTCCATCCCAGTGGACTTCTACCTGCCTGCCATCCAGTCCTGCCTTTATGAACAAGGGGACTACGTTGGCGTATTGAGAGCACGGGTCCTGGCGGGGGCCAAATACGTTAAAATACCGCAGACTCACTGTCTCCAGCCCGTAGATTTTATAGAAGACCTCGCAATAATATTCCCCCACGAGTTTTGAGATGGCATAAGGGGAGAGAGGAGAGGGGGTATAACCCTCCTTTAGCGGCATGGCCTGACTATCCCCATAGACAGAGGAGGAGGAGGCGCAGACTACCCGTCTCACACCTGTCTCCTTTGCCCACCACAGTACGTTGAGCGTGCCCTGGACGTTGACTTCATTATTGGAAAGGGGGTCGTCTATGGAGCGGGGGACAGAACGTTGGGCGGCTATATGCAGTACGTAGTCCACCCCCTTCATGGCCTTTTTCACCGTCTCCTTGTCCCGTATGTCTCCTTTCCAGAAATCAATCTCCTTAAGACAGTGGGCCAGGTTCTCCTTTCGCCCTGTATCCAGATTATCCAGTACCCTGACCGTCTCTCCTTGACCAAGGAGTCTCTCTACCAGATGGGCACCTATAAACCCTGCACCGCCGGTTACCAGATAAAGGGACATAAAACCTTTCTCTCCTCCTGGGATTTAAGAGGAAACATCTTACAGCATGCGACAGTATTCTTCAATACAATCTTGTAGCAAGTGTGTGGAGTATATAGAGGCTGTTGCCGAAGTGGTTTTGGACGCCCAACATGACAATGGAACAACAGATAGACAAAGACTTACGACAGCTAAAATTGCCCTAAGAGACATTTTTTAGGGTTGGGCAACAGCTTCCGAGACCTCTGCAAAAGTGCTAAAAAACACACAATAACGCTACGGCCTGTCAGATTGCTTCGGGCTAAGGCCCTCGCAATGACAGCCTGTCTCGGATTTTTTCAGAGGTCTCCTTCTCTATAGCTAATACAAAAATTAAAAAATTTTCTGTATATAAGTCTGTGGGTAATGTCCTGTATAAGGCATTACGGAATGCAGAAAACACCACTCCCTTATATGCTACCTTGTAGGTATTTTACTCGGGGCCTAAATCTCCCGCCTTTGGATAGTCGGCTTCCCAGTCCCCCCAGGAGGACAGCACGTTAACCAATAAAGATTAAAAGTCAATAATAAAATCTAAATTTTTTGGAAGGCTATTGGGCAGATACACAGGTCTGCCCCTACAACTGTCGGGCCATTTCTATCCTCTTGGAGATGGGGGGATGGTCGTAGAAGAGATACTCAATGAGGCTGCCGGGGTTTCTATCTGCCAGGTTTTTATCGGCCAGTTTTTCCATGGCAGAGACAAATGCCTGGGGGTTGCGGGTCTTATCCAGTGCATAGAGGTCGCACTGTCTCTCCAGGTGGCGGCTGTAGGCGTTCTCCAGGGGTAAGAGCACCAGGGCAAATGCCCCCGTAATTAGCAGGAATAGCGGGAAGGTGGCAACGTCATGTAGGGGCACGTTGTCCGCCGAGGCGGATGCCCCTACAATATGGAAGAGGGGTATAATCTGCCTGAGGAGGTGGTCTGCCAGGGCCAGTCCTGCAAATACGGTGAG
>DATETB010000128.1:0-2536 GCA_035283825.1 Candidatus Brocadiales bacterium
GAGGGTCCTCCCCCTCATATAGGCGAGGGGGAGTATCTCAATAATGTCATTCTCAATGTACTTTCTTACCTGGTTGACTTCCATCATGTCCTCCAGGGCATCGTAGAGTGGTCTGAGGTAAGGGTTCACCTTGGCCTGGATGTCTCCGGGGAGGTAACCTAGCTTCTCTCCGGCCTCAATGGCGGGCCTGGCAAGGACTATCTTCCCAAGCTGGCCGCTCCTCAGGGCCGACAGGGCCACGGCCACTGCCAGATAGGTCTTCCCGGTGCCTGCCGGGCCGATACAAAAGACCAGGTCGTTGTCCAGGATAGCCTCAACGTATTTGGCCTGTCCCTCGGTCTTGGGCCTGACGCTAACCCCCTTAATGACCACTTCAGACCCTTTCGGTAGTCCGCCTGAGGCGGACAGCCCCTTTTCTGTGGCAGTGATGGTCTCTTCCACTTCTTTTGTGCCTAGGACCCCGTATTTATCCACGACATTTATGAGCCTCTGGAGTATCTCTTTGGCCTTGTTGACCTGGGCCTCCTCACCCTCCAGCCTTATGAGGCCATTCCTGGCCGTAATATGGATGCCCAGGGCCTGGCGTAGGAGCCGCAGGTGACGGTCGTGACTGCCAAATAGGGTGACCGCCTGTTCTGCGTCTCTTAATTCAATAGTCTTTTGTATTATCACTTCTTCCTTGTTTTACGCCGTGTTAGGTTTGTCTGCACGGCTCACTGCGTTAGATACACCACCGTATTTCCTGACTGTCACCTTTTGAACCTCCTCCAGGGTGGTGACCCCCTGCCTGGCCTTCTCCAGTCCATCATCCTTAAGGGTCTTCATGCCCTGACGGATGGCAAGAGACCTAATGGCATTAATGTCCTCCCTTCTTGCAATAAGTTCCGATAACTCCGGAGTAATAACCAGGAGTTCGTACAGTGCAATCCTACCCCTGTAGCCTGTATTTCTACAGGTAGGACACCCCTTGCCTTTATAACAAGTGATAGATTGTCCCTCCAGACCCATGTGTTTCAGGATAAGAGGGCTCGGTCTGGTCTCTTCCTTACACTGTTTGCAGATGATCCTGACTAGCCTTTGGGCTATGACGGCGGTCAGGGAGGAGGCCACCAGGGAGGATTCTATGCCCATATCCAGGAGCCTGGGTATTGCCCCCACGGCATCGTTGGTATGGAGGGTGCTGAAGACCAGGTGGCCTGTTAAGGCCGACCGTACTGCCATGTCCGCCGTCTCGCTGTCTCTTATCTCTCCCACTAAGATGACGTTTGGGTCCTGCCTTAGGATGGCCCTTAGTCCTGTGGCGAAGGTGACGCCAGCCTTAGGATTTATCTGGGACTGGCGGATGATGGGTAGTTCGTACTCCACAGGGTCCTCCACCGTTATTATTTTCCTCTCCAGGCCGTTTAGGAAGGTGAGGGCGGAGTAAAGGGTGGTAGTCTTACCTGAGCCTGTGGGCCCGGTAACCAGGATGATCCCGTAGGGATTGGTGATTATCTCCCTGAATAGCTCCAGATTTTCAGGGGAAAAGCCCAGGCTCTCCAGCCCCTTGACCAGCTTGTCCTTATCCAGGATCCTCAGGGCTATGGTCTCGCCGAAGGTGGTGGGGAAACTGTTGGCTCTGATATCTATCAGCTTGTCCCCCACGGTGGTCTTTATCCTGCCGTCCTGGGGTATACGTGTCTCAGAGATGTTCATGCCAGACATAATCTTTGCCCTTACGGTGATGGCGGACTGGAGACTCTTGGGGAGGGTAGGGCCCTGTTGCAGCACACCATCTACCCTGTAGCGTGTCCTTATGAGGTTCTCCTCTGGTTCTATGTGAAGGTCTGTAGCCTCTAATTGGAGGGCATAGGCGACAAGTAAATCCATGAGTTTAATTGTAGGAGGGGAAGCGGCCGCCTCTGCTTTATCACTGGTATCAGCCTCTTTTTCTGCCGCACCGATGATATCTTTTATCTCGGCCTCCAGTGCGCCCTCAGCAGGCCCGCTCTCTTCTACATGGGATACAGCATTACCATTACCATAACAGCGGTTTAGGACCTGGAAGAGTTCTTCTTCTGAGGTGGCTACTACTTCAACGAAATGGCCTGTTGCATTTTGCAGTTCGTCAATGGTCTTTATGGAGAAGATGTTTGGGGTGGCTATTTTTAATATGCCGTTACTAAAACTGATGGGAATGACCTTGTGCTTCCTGGCAAAATCTTTGGGTACCAATCTTTTGAGGTTTGCAGAGATGGGTGCTCCTTCAAGGTGAACAAACTCCATCCCTGCCTCAGTGGCCAGGGCTTTTGTAATGGCTTCCTTTGTGGTAAAACCCAATCTGCAGATTATTTCTCCGAGGAGTTCAGAGGTCCTTTCCTGTTCCTTGAGGGCCATCTCTAGTTGCTCAGGTGTGATAAGGCCCTCTTTCAGTAATCTCTCGCCTAGGCGTATCTTTTCCATCAGAAACACACAATCCCTGAGTTATTATAGGGCTTATTCATCTCTCAGACAAGGTTGTCTTGAGGGGGTTGTTCAAATCCCTGGGGAGGGGGTT
>DATETB010000129.1:0-4637 GCA_035283825.1 Candidatus Brocadiales bacterium
ATACCCCTCCGCATCGTCCTGGGGAAGAAATTTACAGAGGGCGGACAGGTGGAGCTACAGGAGAGGAAGGGGGGTGACCCAGTCCTGCTGCCCCTGGAGGCCATCCTCCCAGAGATTAAGAAACGGCTGGGGCTAACCCCCTAGGGGTCCTCCATTGGGCACGGTCCATCCCCCTACTCAGGTTAATCTCATTATAGGGATGCTTTCTAACGTAACGGGCCTCTTTGAAATGGCTGGAAACAGATTGGAAAAGAAATTTGGCCCCATAGAATTGAAGAGCCCAACCCTCCCTTTCAACTATACAGACTATTACGAAAAAGAGATGGGAGAGGACGTAAAGAGACAGTTCCTCAGCTTCCGGAAACTTATAGACCCGGGGGCACTGGCTGATATAAAACTCTTTACTAATAAATTGGAGGAAAGTTGTAGGGACAGGTCTGCCTCAGGCGGATACTGCCCCATCAACCTTGACCCCGGATACCTGGCCAGTAGTAAACTGGTCCTGGCCGGCACTAAAGACTATTCCCACAGGATATACCTTAAAAAGGGCATATATGCAGAGGTTACATTGATGTACACTAGAGGGGCCTTTGAGCCACTCCCCTGGACGTACCCCGATTATCGCAGTAAGGAATACCTGGATTTCTTTACGGAGACAAGAACCCTTTACATGAAAAAACTCAGGGGCCAATCGGCCTCAGGTGGAACCCCGGAGGAAATACCATAATGCAGAATACACTAGTAATCCTTAAGCCGGACGCCATACAGCGAAGGTTCATAGGTAAAATTATTGCCAGGTTTGAGGAAAAGGGCCTCCAGATAATGGGCCTCAAACTGATGCGGATGACAGAAGAACTAGCCCGACGCAACTACGTCCAGCACAAGGGCCGGGACTTCTATGAGCCACTCGTAAGACACATGACCTCTAGCCCCGTAATAGTACTGGTGTTAAGGGGAAAAGAGGTTATAGAGACCGCCAGAAAGATGGCAGGCTTCACCTTCGGTACAAAGGCCGAGCCAGGGACCATCCGCGGTGACTATGCCATCTCCAACCGTTTCAACCTGATACACGTCTCTGACTCCCTAGAGACAGCGGAGAGAGAGATATCCATATTCTTTAAAAAAGAAGAACTTCTAGAATATGAAAACGTGGACACCCCTTGGGTCTACGACCTCTCTCAGGGTACGATAGTATAGGGCTGGGGCTCTGTCCCCAGCCTGGGGGGTGCAATAAACCCCCTTTACCGCAAGGGGAATATTGCACCTTCATGGCTTACAGATAATTCCTTTGTCCTTGCCTGTCTTATACTTATAAAATTATTGGTTTTTGGCATGGAAATTGTTATTATTTGAGATAGAGGAGTTCTTAAAAAAGGCAAAAGGCTTAACTTGGTATAAATACTATGAAGAATACTATGAGGAATATAACGAAATCTATACCGCTACTCTGTTCTCTGGCCAATCTTGGGTGTGGCTTCGGTGCAGCTATGTGCGTTGTCAATGGGAGGTATGACTTAGCCCCCTGGCTAATCATCGTGGCCATGCTCTTTGATGCCTATGATGGAAGACTCGCCCGCTATTTTAATGCCTCCAGCCTGTTAGGTTGTGAATTAGACTCCCTCTGCGACGTCACCACCTTTGGTATCGCCCCCGCCATGCTCATAGGAGGCATGCTCCAGCACAATTCGCCCCTGTTAGGCTGGTTACTGGGTTTCTTATTCGTCTCCTCAGCCGTATACCGCCTGGCTAGGTTCAATGCCATGGCAGCAGAAGGGACAGATTCTAAAAAATATTTCACTGGATTACCCACCACCGGGGCGGGTGGGATGATAGCGGCACTGGTTATGCTCCACGAATATCTAATCTCTCATTCCAGCACCAGCATTATACCGGAAGCGCTCCCAATAGTGGCAGTAATCCTCTCTATACTGATGGTTACCAGGATTAAGTTCTCAAATTCCATGGTGGCCGTTGCAGACAAGCTAGACTCTCCCATCTACGCCGTACTTGTGGTTATTGGCATGGTCATTTTTGCCTTAATACCACAGGTACTACCCACCGTACTATTCTCCGGGTACATCATCTCGGCCCTCATTGGTATCCTGAAGGAAAAGCTAGCCCTCAGGGCCCACAAACTCTAGCCCCTCTACGGAAGTACGTGCAGGGGTAAATGAGCTGGCGGTGGACTAATGTATCCAAATCTCCATGGTCAAACGGATATTTCGCCCCGTCATTAAATTCAGCTGCCTTTTCATAGGATGTAATCCCCTTGCTCAAAAATGTTTTAATACCCATCCCATCTTTTTCTTTAACGGCATCAATTGAAAAGATCCTTTCTGCTGATATAGAGCGCTCCTTGACTTTTTCTTTTTTTGTGGTATACTTAGTATTTTTGAAAGCTTAGTCTGATAATGACCTTGACAGTACGTATACCCAGAGAAAAGATAGAAGAGGTCCAAAGGTATACAGACATTGTAGTTATCGTCAGCCAGTACATACCCCTCAACCGGCGGGGCAAAAATTATATAGGTCTCTGCCCCTTCCACAACGAAAAGACCCCTAGCTTTACCGTAAGTCAGGAAAAACAGTTCTACAAGTGTTTTGGCTGTGGAGAGGGGGGGAGTGTCTTTAACTTCCTGATGAAGAAGGAGGGGCTCTCCTTCTCCGAGGCGGTCAGGTCGCTGGCCAGGAAGGCTGGGGTGGATATACCCCAGAGACGGGACGCCTCCTACGAGAAGAGGGATTATCTCTATCAGGCAAACAGCCTGGCGGCCGGGTTCTTTCAGGCATGTCTAGCCTCTGAGGAGGGTAGGCAGGCAAGGGAATACCTGGACAAACGAGGGATAGACAGGGGTTCTATAGAGAAATTCCGTATAGGTTATGCCCCTGGCCGTTGGGATGGCCTCTTGACCGCAGCCCAGGGTAAGGGTATCTCCGCCGAGACCCTGCTGGGGGCAGGGCTGGTGATAGCCCGGGAAGGTAAGAAAGGTTGCTACGACAGGTTCAGAAACCGGTTGATGTTCCCCATCTCGGACCTGACCGGTAAGGTGATAGCCTTCGGAGGCAGGTCATTAGACGGGACGGAGCCTAAATACCTTAACTCCCCTGAGACAGCCCTATTCCATAAAGGGGGATGTCTCTATGGGGTTGACCTGGCCAGGGGGAACATCTTTAGGGAAAAGAAGGTACTGGTAATGGAGGGCTATACGGATGTGATTATGGCCCACCAATATGGGATCTCCTGGGCAGTAGGGCTATTAGGGACTGCCCTTTCGGAGGAGCACGTAAGACTCCTGCGCCCATGGGCAGAGGTGGTGGTGCTGGTGATGGATGGTGATGCCCCAGGGCTAAAGTCTGCTGAGAGAAACGTGGAAACCCTTATAAGAGAGGATGTTGAAACCAGGATAGCAGAGCTTCCCGAGGGCTATGACCCCTGTGACCTCCTCTTAAAAGAAGGAAGGGATTCCTTCCTGGAGAAGGTCGGGGGGGCTATGGAGTTTTTCGGCTTTAAGGTAAAGAGGGCCTCTCAGAGATTGAGCCTCTCTACCCCGTCAGGAAAGCTGGCCTTTGCCAGGGAGCTCATCCCTCTGATAACCCAAATACCAGATGAACTTAAAAGGCAGCTCACAATTAAACATCTAGCTGAGCAAATAGCTGCGGAGGAGGGGATTGTAAGACGAAGCATCTTGTCTGCATTGAGAAATGCACAACTGTCAAATCAGCAACTCTCAAGGCAAACCTCAGGTGGATTAAAGAAAGGGGCGGCTGAGACTGGAAAGGCTACTTACAGGGATGAAACAGAGAAAGAACTTTTAGGACTGCTCCTGGCCCACAATGAGTTGATAGGGGAGTACCTCCTGGAGGTAGGCCACAACAAGTTTATCCATCAGGCCATTAACCAGTTGGCGGAGAAGGCCTTTGAGATATACAAAGAAGGGGGGAAGGTGATAGAAAAAGACCTTGCCACCCTTTTTGACGAGGGAGAGGTGGCCCGGGTGCTGGTAGACGTTGCTATGGAAGAGGAAAAAGGGGATTATCGGAGGCATTTTGCGGACTGTCTTAATTTTATGAAACGGCGGGAAAATAGGGAAAGAATAAGTTATACTAAAGAAAGGGCGATGGAGTCAAAATCCCATCAGCAAGGGGATGAAGATAGGCTCCTGCTGGAATTTCATGAGAGGAATAAAGTAAGGGCACGCCAACTCGTACCCAAAGATAAAACTCTTAGCGGGCAAAGCGAACCTGTCGGAGGTTTATAGATTAATGGAGAAACTAGGTCAGAGGATTAAAACCCTCGTCCAGAAGGGAAAGGAAAAGGGGTACCTCACTTACGAGGAACTGAACGACCTCCTTCCCGAGGATGACGTAGTATCGCCAGAAAAGATAGACGACATCCTCATAATGCTGGACGAGATGGGGATAGACCTCATTGATGAGGCGGAGGTAGAGAGCCGGGATACACTAGGGCCTGAGGAGGAAGAGGCCTTTCCTGAAGAGGAAGTGGAAGAGAGTATCCCCGAGAAGATAGATGACCCCGTAAGGATGTATCTCACCCAGATGGGGGAGATACCCCTCCTCCGCAGGGACGAAGAGATAGAGCTGGCAAAGAAGATAGAACTGACCAGGAAACGTGTACT
>DATETB010000130.1:0-2453 GCA_035283825.1 Candidatus Brocadiales bacterium
CTTATTTATTAATGGCCTCTGCTTTGTACCCTGGGAGAGGTTGCTGAGGCCCACTATGATGTGAGGTGGGGGGTCAGAGATGTATCTTATCTGGCGGAAGACCTCCAGCATCAGGGTGGGCTGTTTCTGGTCCACGTTTATGGGGAAGAGGATGGGGTCTATGAAGAGTCTTGTAGGCTCAAGGCCGTATTCTGCGGCCTTGGCGACGATATTAGCGGCAATCTCCACCCTTTTATCAATGTCCTGGGGTATGCCCTGTTTGTCTATGGTCAGGCAGACCAGGGAGGCGTTCTTCTCCATGGCCAGGGGGATGTATTTGTCCAGTTCTTCTGCCTGGCCTTTACAGGAATTAATGAGGGAGGGTCCCTTGACCACCTCCAGGGCGGCCTTTACCACCTCAAACTTCTGACTGTCTATGGAAGGGGGGGTGCTGGTAACCTCCTGGGTAACCTGTATAAGCCACTTCATGACGGATATCGGGTCTGAGGCTGCGGTGCCCACGTTCAGGTCAAGGAAGCCTGCCCCGGCCTCTGATTGTCTCCTGGCCAGCTCCTGTACGGGGCGCGGGTCACGGTCTACGATGGCCTTCTTTACGTCAGAGAACATCCCGTTTATGCGTTCAGCTACTGCAATCATGGCTTTCTATTCCCTTCCCGTGTTTTTGATTAATAAAGACTTAAACTGGGGACGGAGTCCCAGTCCTATATTTACATTCCTTTGCCCATATAGTTGTAGGGGCACGTTGCAACGTGCCTCTACCTTCCATCAGCATATAAGGCATCAATGTGTTTCTTCACGGCGGCCACGGCCTTCGGGTGGTACATCCGTATGATGTCTACCCCGGACTGGATAAGGGTGGCGGCGGTGATGGTCTCCCACAAGGGGCCCCTCTCGGCGGCCAATCCCCAACCAGGGGACTCTTCATCTGTAACCTTGGCCTCCTTGCTCCTCCATGACTCGTAGCCCACGTTACATAGGACCGGTAGTGCCAGGAATTTATCCCCCGAGAGGGCGGCCAGGCGTTCCCTCTCCTGGATGGAGTAGGCGTACTCCATGCCGTAACCCAGTGCCCCAGTGGTCTGGAACATGACTATCCTGTCCAGTGGGAAGCCTATATCCGTTACCAGGATGTTCACCTGTTTCTGTATGTTTACGTCCACCGGGGCCTGAGTTACCAGGTTGTGGCCGTCGGCCATGCAGTTGGCCACGATGTTTTTGTAGTTATCCTGGGTGGCGGAGGCCAGCAGGCATCGCTCCCCCTTGGTGGCCTGACTTATCTTGGGCAGTACCTCGTTATCCTTTTGCGGGTCGTCGCAACCCCAGATGATGATGGGTACGCCCACCGCCTGGAGGATGGAGCGGACGGTCTTTACTGCCTCCTCTGCGCCCCTGTCGCCTTTATCCGGGTGGATGCCATCCAGTTTGATACAGATTAGGTCGGCGCCATATTTGTCTGCGCACTTTTTGGCCCACAGGGCGGGGTCTGAGATTACGTCCTTGAACGGCTCCAGGAGGGCAGGGGGCCAGTCTTCCGGTGGGACGTCCAGTACGTCCATGGCTATTACTGGCTTATGGCCAGGGCTGCCCTCAAAGTCCATGAAGGGGATACAGCTTGCCCCTCCCACCTTCACCACCTTCTGCCGGGTACCTCCCTCCTCTTGGGTGGCCCCTATAGTGACCTCCGTTACCTTTCCAGACCATTTCTCCGTTACGTTGGGTATTTGCATCAGCTTTCTCTCTCTCCTGTCGTATCTTCAATCCACCTCAGGCGGACTCGTCCACCTGAGGCAGAACGGACGTGCGTTTGCTACTGACTCACACCAATAAGGGCGACCCAGCCCTGTACCAATCAGGTACAGGGTTTTGTTCCGCACCTTGTCCTGCACCCTTGTGGTGCAGGGCGGGTCGCCCCCACAATGCCCTGTACCTGATTAGTAGCCGCAACCTTTAGGTTGCGTTTAACGCAGGCTAAAGCCTGCGGCTACGAGCCAACCGTTGCCTGAAGGCCCCCTGCTGGTACGTATTCCTTCAAGAATTGGCTAAGGGCCTTATAAGTGGCGTTATCCTTAGAAATCTCCAGCAGAGAAACCCCTCCTGAGGAGGCAAAGAATATCTCGTCATCATAAAGAAAGCTTGCTTTTGGTTCCAGGCCCTCTTTGTGGAGCACCTCCTGCACCTTCTTATCAAGGGTACTGTGAGGTACCTTATTAAGGATAACGGCCTTCCCTTTTATGCTCAAGGGGAGGGTCTCAGTGAGTTTCAGTATCCTCTTGGCCGTGAGCACGCCCACTACGGTAGGTTCACAGACCACCAACATGAGGTCCACACGGTTGGTGGTGCGGCGGGAGAGGTGCTCCATCCCTGCCTCGTTGTCAAGGACTATGTATGAATAATTTGAACTCATCTTATCCAGGTACTTTCTCAGGAGGTTGTTGACATAGCAATAACAGCCG
>DATETB010000131.1:0-2609 GCA_035283825.1 Candidatus Brocadiales bacterium
ACTCCGTTACGACCGGGGTATCATCTATCCCCCTGGATAGATAGTATAAGGACCTGCCAAATTTTCCGAACCTCTCTACTAATTCTGCCAGAGAGACGGGCCACATCTGCCCAATAGTGTGTATGCCCATCTCCTGAAGGGCCTTTTCCATGACCCTCCCTACGCCAATGATTTCGGAGACCGGGAGGTCCTTAAGGACCCTTTCCTTCTCCTCCTCCGTTATTACCATGAAACCATCGGGTTTTCTCATCCCAGAGGCTACTTTGGCCAGAAACTTATTAGTAGCCACACCCACAGAGGCCGTAAGGCCCATCTCCTCCTTTATCCTCTCCTTTATCTGCCTGCCAACCTCCTCTGCCCCTGCGAAGTCCTTAGGCGGGAGTGGCCCTGCCACCTCGGTAACGTCCAGGAAGGCCTCGTCCACAGAGACAGGCTCTACCAGGGGCGTGAAATCTTTCAGGATGCGCATTAGCTGGAGGGAGACCTCCATGTAACGCCCCATCCGTCCCTCCAGGAAGATACCATGAGGACAGAGCTTTCTGGCCCTGAAGACAGGCATGGCGCTCCTGACCCCAAAGTTCCTGGCCTCGTAGGCGGCGGAAGAGACAACCCCCCTCCCCGTTAGCCCACCGCACACAACTACTGCCTTGCCCCGGATTGTTGGGTTATCCAGTTCTTCCACAGAGGCAAAAAAGGCATCCATGTCTACGTGGATTATCTTACGCATGGAATTTTATTCCTTCAGGGCCATAGGCTGGTCGCAACAGACCAGTATACCAGCCCCACCCTTCGTAACCTTTACCTCGGCGCCGCATATCTCGCAGTAGTAGACTTCTCCGTCTTCCGTCATGGTCTTTTGCCTCCTTTATTTGGATGTAGGCCGCCTCAGCCTTAAAAGGTGCTGGGCCAGGGTAGTGAGGTGCTGTTTTTCCTCCTTAATCAAGGACTTAAACATCCTTTTGCCCCTGGAGTTGGTACAGAGTCTGGAGGCCTCTGTGAAGAATAGGATGGAGTCCTTTTCTGTCTGGATGCCTATTTTTAGGGCCTCTTCTTCACTGAGCATCTTCTTCAACGACCTTTCTCTCTTGGTGGGGCTGGTGAAGACTCCCGTATCTACCAGCATACGGATGTAGCGGTTTACCATCTCATCCTCATCGCCCCAGGGCTCTCCCCCTTTCTTGGGCAATTCTGAGCGGATGTCTTCAAAGAGTGCCAGATGTTTCCTTTCTGCGGCCGCAAGGTCATGGAACATACGGCGGGTCCTGGGACTGGAGGCCCTTTCTGCAACACTAACGTAAAAGTTGAACCCCTCTTTTTCCAGGTTGGCCGCCACCCTCAGGGCCTCATCATCGTTCATAAACTTGAGTATCATCTTTATCTCCCAGTATGCGTAGCCTTGTAGGGGCAATTCGTGTTGGAAATCCGCCTCAGGCGGGAATTGCCCCTACTTTGATTTTTAAATCTCATCTATGAGGTGGCCCAGCTTCTTCTTCTTAGTCTCCAGATAGCGGGCGTTTTCCTTTCCTGGGGTGACGGAGATTGAGACCCTTTCCACAATCTCCAGTCCATAACCCTCCAGTGCCTTAAATTTCTTGGGGTTATTGGTCAGGAGACGCATCTTGGTTATCCCCAGGTCCTTAAGAATCTGGGCGCCTATGCCGTAGTCCCTCTTGTCGGGGAGGAACCCGAGTCGCTCGTTAGCCTCTACCGTGTCCAGTCCTTCCTTCTCCTGGAGGACGTAGGCATGGAGCGTATTTTCAAGCCCGATGCCTCTACCTTCCTGCCGCATGTATAGCACTACCCCCTTGCCCTCCTTTTGAATCATCTTGAGGGAGTTATGGAGCTGTTCCCCACAGTCACAGCGTAGAGAGCCGAAGATGTCTCCTGTCAGACATTCGTCGTGCACCCTGACCAGTACAGCTTCCTGGTGCTGGGGGGTGGGCAGACCGTCCATACTCCCAATGTCTCCATGGCAGAGGGCTATGTGGAGGTAATCATCCACGTAAGAGCGATAAAGGTGCAACTTGAAATTACCATACACTGTTGGAAGGTTGGTTGCGACCCTCTTTTCTATGAGTCGCTCCTTTCCACGGCGGTATCTTATAATATCGGCAATGGTACATATTTTAAAATTGTGTTTTTCGGCGAACTTTTTGAGTTCAGGGAGTTTGGCCATGTGGCCACTTTCAGTCATTATCTCACAGACGGCGGCCGCAGGTCTTAATCCGGCAAGTCTGGCGAGGTCCACCGCCCCTTCTGTGTGGCCCGTCCTGACCAGCACCCCCCCAGCCCTGGCCTTCAAGGGAAAGACGTGGCCCGGGCGGGCCAGGTCCTCAGGCCGGGCATCTTTTTTTATAGTGGTCAGGATGGTGGTGGCCCTGTCCTCTGCAGAAACCCCTGTGGTTATTCCATTCTTTGCATCTATAGATACGGTGAAAGGGGTCTCAAATTTGGCATTGTTGTTATGTACCATGGGGTGGAGGTCAAGGGCCTCGGCAATCTCTGGGGCGATGGCCAGGCAGAGGATACCCCTGGCCTGAGAGAGCATAAAGTTAATGGCCTGGGGAGTGGCCTTCTCCGCCGCCAGGGTCAGGTCCCCCTCGTTTTCC
>DATETB010000132.1:0-13898 GCA_035283825.1 Candidatus Brocadiales bacterium
TTGCCGAAAGACAAAAACAAAAAAAGGGATGGGTCGTACTAACCCATCCCTTTTTGGTCGGCCAAAAACTTTTTACAACCTTGTCACATAACCAACAACCCGAAACCGCTAGAAACTAACCGTGAGCTGTAAGAAGCCCCACTGGGTGTCGTCGTCAGACAGCCCGGTTTGCGCGGTGCCGGTATCTGACGTTGTGGCCCCGTGTGGTATTGCAGCCCCAGAGAAGAGCTGGGAGTAGCCTCCCATGAGACCAACGTTCTTGTACAGGCTATACGTCGCAGTCAGGTCTATCTCATTACCAAGATTCCTGGTGCGGTCCGTGTTCGTGGCGCTTGCGGCACGGCCTGGCGCGGGAGCCTGGTTTGCGCGATACCAACCATCCGCACCCTGGTCCAGCTTGAACATCCAGAAGTCCGCCCACGCCGTCAACTTCTTGGTGGGGAACGTCTTTATCGAGAACTTGTGTCCCTGCATGTTCTTCCAGGACATCAGGTCAGCATACCCGTACTGGGGATGGTTGGTCGGGTAGAAGTTGTGGAAGGTGCGGTGTTTGTTGCCGGTTACTCTCTGTGCTGTCGCACCGGTTGAGGTTGTATAAAAATGGCCGGCAGGCGTTGGGTCGCCAGGAGACCAGTCAAACTCGTAGCCTAACCTGGGCTTCCACATAACCTTGTCAAAGGTATACCCACCACCTATCGCAGTTGCAAATGCCTGATGATCACGCCCGCGGTAGCTACCCAACTGGAAATGATTCTCGGTGAAGTAGTCAATGGCCTTCTTTATCTTACCCACCGCCCTGAAACCTACGTCGTGCACTTCCAAATACTTGCGCTTGCTGGAGGCGGCGAAGACTGTACCAGGGTTCTCACCAAAGGCACTGTTACCCTGTTGTTCATCCTTGTCTAACAGGTACATGAGTTCAACGTTACCCTGGGGGACGAGCTTCTTCATAGTAAACTTGCCTCCGAAGAGTTGTCTATCGTAATCGTTCCTGGATGCCAGGTTAGTGGCGGCACCCTTGGCGGAGGTTGGGGTCTCTCGCTTCCTTAAGAAGGAGGCGAAGGCCTCGGCGCCGTACCTCTCCGTGTCCCACATAATCCTTACGGCATCAAAGGTGTTACCTATGTTGGACCATCCGAAGTCACCTATCATCCTGTCGCCTGGGTCTCCAACAGCAGGAGTACCCCATTTAATCTCCTGACGGCCTATCCTGAAGACCAGGTTAGGGTTAAAGAGCTTCCTGATGTCCACATAGCCCTGATGGAGGTCAATCCGGTTGTTTGGAGCGTCAACGTTAAAGCCTACAGGCTGTAGCGCACTGTCGAGATTCTTACCCTCCCAGCCCCAAATCCTGGCGTCTTGGAACTGTACAAAGGCCCTTAGATGCTCATGGACGTCGGCGTCTATGTTGAACCTGACGCGGTTCAATATCTCAACGGTATCTTCCTTTGCCCCACCACCACTACCAACAGTAGTCCCCGGATAATCAGGACCATCCGCCCCACTGACATTATCCTGCATGTGGGTTGCCAGGGTATGCCAGTTGTTCTCGAATTCACCCCTGGTACGTAGTTCCATCCCCAGGCGGATCTTGTTGGCCATCTCATTATAGACGTTGGGGATGAAGCCCAACTCTTTCTTGATCTGGTCCTTCATGGTCTCTACCGCCTGTGGGTCTGCCTTCCAACTCCTTACCTCGCTGGAGAGCTGACTGAACTCCTGCTTGGAGGCCAGGAGCTCATCGTCATGGGCCTTGATGGAATCCTTATCGGACCTCATCTCGCCCCTCAGGGCCTCTAGTTCTGCCTTGAGTGCCCTCAACTCCTGCTTCATCTGGGCCACGCCATCGTCCTCGGCCCAAGAGGTTCCGCCTAGAGCGGAATAAAAAGATACCACACAAATTCCCATTAACAGTTTCATACAGGTCTTTAGCCGACCTTTACTCATCGTACGGCCTCCTTTCGTTAAAAGTCGCCGCTTTTTTCCTGAGTTGAGTAAGGTACTTCTTCTTCAGGGCGTAACAGAACACTGACTATACTCACGTCCGCTTCTGTTTACGCCATCCCCCACCTGGACGGCCGTATGGCCACTCCTACGGCAAGGGACTCTGACAAAACCACCCCTACTCTTAGAAAACTCCCGAAATTATATACAGCCTTGCGAAGATTTCAAGAGAAAAATCTAAAAATTTTTTGGTATATATTAAACCCGTGGGTAATGTTCTGTATGAAAAAATATAGAGTACACACCCTTACCCCTCCCGCCTGAGGCGGATTTTCAACTTTTTAGAGGGGAGGTGCAGAACACAGAAAATACCCCGTCTTCAGACCCCACTGTAGGCACTTCAGTAAGGGTCCAAACCTTCCTGCCTTTGGATAGACAGCTTCCCAGCCCCCCTAGGTAGACAATATGATAACCAATAAAGATTAAAAGTCAATAACAAAATTTAAATTTTTTGGAAGGCATAGGGGCGTATTGTTCGCCAGGGTGAATCCACCTGAGGCGGACGGGTCTGCCTCAGGCACGACACGACCTGCGACTACATAACTATTATTGCCTCTATCTCTTACTGTAACACTCTGCCTTGAGGGTGGCGATATAGGGGAGGTTCCGGTAACGGTTATTGAAGTCTAGTCCGTAACCTACCACGAACTCGTCCCCAATCTTGAAGCCGCAGTAGTCGGGTTCCAATTTTACCTGCCGGCGATGGGACCTGTTCAGGAGTACGCAGGTCTTAAGCGAACGGGGTTTATATCTGTTTATGTCCTCTATGACTTTTTTGAGGGTCTTCCCGGTATCAATAATGTCGTCAATTATCAGTACGTCCCTGTCCTGTATGTCCAGCTTCAGGCTGTTAAGTAGCCTGGTCTCTGCCCTGGGAAAGGTCTGGGAGCCATAGGTATCGGCCCCGATGGTATCCAGCCTCATGTAGAAGGGCATCTGCCTGACGAGGTCGGAGAGAAAGACCAGGCTCCCGTTCAAGATGGCGATGATAGTAACGTCTTTTTCCTTGTAATCGGCGATTAGTTTTTGGGAGATATCTCCTACCTTTTTCGTTATGTCTTCCGTAGAGACAATTATCTTATCTATATCCTTTCTCATCTCTTCCATCATAGACTTTATCCCTTTTCCTTATGTAATATGACCTGAGAAACAGGATGGCGGAGGCCAGCGAGACCGTAACGGCGTTAGCGGCCATTATAATCTTATCCCACTTGTGCATACCGTAGGAGAACCACAGGGTGCCCCCGACGATTAATAGGACCAGCAAGCCTGGCGAGACATCATCCAGCCTTCGGGTCTTCACCCCCCGAACTAGCTGGGGTAAAAAACCACTGGTTGTACAAATTGCGGCCACCACCCCAATCGCATCCCACCACATTTCCATCTCTTCTATAGGTGCCTTCCATCTTACTTAAAAAGCGTAATTGAGACCTCTGAAAAAGTTGCCGCACCACTTCGTGTCAGATTCTTTGGTCGCTTCGCTCCCTCAGAATGACAGTGAGTGGAATTTTTCAGAGGTCTCTAATTATATAGCAGTTGTGGAAATTGTAAATAACCTTTTTGACCCCCCAAAAATAGACATTGACCAAATGCTCTAAGGAGTTTGTGAGATTTTAAGGGGTCTGGAATCAAGACTTTTGGTTAAAAGGCCTCCGAACTTTTGTCCGAAGCTCAGTGACTTACTGTTGACTTGTTAAGGGAAAGGGAATATACTAGTGCGTGTAATTGAGACTCATTTTCAAATATATTTCTAGAAATGTTAAAAAAGAAATCAAAACCGCAAAAGCCCCAACCTCACACCCCTTCCATTACCCTGGTAGGGAACCCAAACGTAGGGAAGAGCGCCATATTTAACCTCCTTACCGGGAGCTACGTAATCGTCTCCAATTATCCGGGGACTACGGTAGAGGTATCCAGGGGTACTTGTAAGGGTATAGATGGGAGGGTGGAGGTGATAGACACCCCTGGGGTCAATAATCTCATCCCCCAGTCCGAGGACGAGAGGGTAGCCAGGGACATCCTCCTCAGGGAGGGGCATAGGAGGGTTGTTCAGGTGGCCGACGCCAAGAACCTCCGCAGGGCACTGTTCCTCACCTCCCAATTGGCTGAGATGGGCCTACCCGTAGTCCTCGACCTCAACATGTGGGATGAGTGTCTTGAGCGGGGTATTAGCATAGACACAGGCAAACTGCAGTCCCTGTTGGGTATCCCTGTGGTCAGGACTGTGGCCACTGAAAAGCAAGGTATAGGGCACCTTCTAAATGCACTACCCCAGGCGGCCGTCCCTTCCCTCAAGGTGGATTTTGGGGGAGAGATTGAGGAAGGCATCTCCAGGATAGAGCCACTTATCCCCAATGGGTACCCCAGGAGGGCCATGGCCCTCATGCTCTTGTCCGGGGACTTCACCGTGGCAGAAAAATTGGGCTACTCAAAGACCATACACGGAGAGGTTTCTAAGATACGCAACTCTATTCAGAAAAAATTCAGCGACCCGCTGAGCTACATAATAAACCGCCTCAGGGCGGCCTATGTGGAAAGGCTGTTTCATGAGACCGTACACACGGCCCCAAAGCGGATAGAGTCCCAGCCCTTCCTGCGGGCCTCTTTCTTCTTCTTTTTTGTACCAGTCTTTGCCTTCGCCCTGGGCTACAAAATCATGGATATGCTACTCTTTTTCTTTCAAGGGTACCTCTCCTCCGCTCCCCCCCTGGGGCTGATTCTCAAGTTAGTCAGTGGAAGTGCGTCCTGCGTCCTCTTTTGTCTCCATCTGTACCGTAAAGACCTCAGGACCAGGCGGACCGTATCTGAGGTATTGGGAGACCTTACCATGCACCCTATTGCCGCCTACCCCATACTCATCACCGCCCTATGGGCAATCTACAAGCTGGTAGGGGTCTTTGGCGCCGGGGTCTGCGTGGACTTTATGGAGAAAAAGGTCTTCGGATATGCCGGTACGCCCTCCGGGGGTTTTGACCTCTGGTTCCCCGTACCCTTTGCCGGAAAAGACGTTACCCTTCTCCATGTCCCCTTCAATGGGATAAATTACTACCTGGGCTTACTGGGACAGATGCTGGTCAGCCCGCAGAACTTGGGCTACCAACTGTTCCTGGATGGTCAGGCAGGACTTATACAGGTAGGTCTGACGTATGCCATAGCCATCGTGTTCCCCATAGTGGGATTCTTCTTCCTGGCCTTTGGCCTTATGGAAGATAGCGGGTATCTCCCACGCCTGGCGGTGATGCTGGATAAGCTGTTCAAGAGGATTGGCCTGACGGGGAAGGCCGTCCTGCCCATGGTCCTCGGCCTAGGTTGCGGCACCATGGCCACACTTACTACGAGGATACTGGACACCAAGAAAGAGAGGATAATTGCCACCCTCCTTATGGCCCTGGCCATACCGTGTTCGGCCCAGCTAGGGGTCATTGCCTTCGTCATGGGGAGTATTTCCGGGTTTTATTTTGCCCTCTACGTATTTATTATCGCCTTCCAACTCATCCTGGTAGGTTTTGTGGCCTCAAAGATACTGCCTGGGGGACGTTCTGACTTTATCATGGAGGTGCCCCCTTTCCGTTGTCCCAAGCTGTATAATATCCTGTTGAAGACGGCTTATCGGGTCAAGTGGTTCCTGCGTGAGGCCGTCCCCCTCTTCCTCATGGGGACGCTTGCCCTCTTTATCCTCAGCAAGACAGGGGCACTAAAATACATTGAACTGGCTGGAAGGCCGGTGGTCAGTAACTGGTTGGGGCTCCCTCCGGAGACTGCGGAGGGGTTCATCCTGGGCTTCCTCAGGAGGGACTACGGGGCAGTAAGCCTCTTCAAGGCCCTGGAGAGGGTCCATGGGAGTGTGGGGGCCGAACCTGCCCAACTCCTGGTGGCCCTGGTGGTCATCACCCTTTTTGTCCCTTGCCTGGCCAACTTTTTGGTTATAATCAAGGAGAGAGGGATTGCCACGGCGGCCCTCATTATAGGTTTTATCGTCCCTTACGCCTTCCTGGTAGGAGGCGTATTGAACATTATTATGAAGGCCTTTTAGTTGGACTATAAAGGACTATAGACAATAGACTATGGACTAAAAGATTTAAAGTCTAAGGTCTATAGTCAATAGTCTAATGTCTAGAGTCTAAACATGACAGAACCGAAGATAGAAGAAGTCCTGGAACATATATGGACCCATGAAGAGGAGTTTGGGAAGAGGGCCAGCAAGGACATGCTGTCTCAATGGATAGACCCTCAGGCAGTGGACTCCGTCCTTCAGGACATGTTACGACAAAAATTTGTCCACATGTATAACTCCCTCATCGTCCTCACAGCCACAGGCAGGAAAGAGGCAGAGCAGGTGATAAGACGCCACCGTCTGGCAGAAAGACTCCTGAAGGATATACTGGCGGTGAAACACGACACCATGGACTCCAGCGCCTGTGAGTTTGAGCACTTCCTCAATGATGAGGTCACCACCAGTATATGCACCCTGCTGGGCCACCCGGTGAGGTGTCCCCACGGGAAGCTCATACCCCCGGGTGAGTGCTGTCAGCGGGCAAAGAAGATACTCAGACCCCTGGTACTGAGCCTGCTGGAACTCACCCCGGGAGAGGAGGCAAAAGTGGCCTACATAACCACTGAACACCACCCCAGGCTGGACAGGCTCTCCTCCATGGGGCTACTCCCGGGGACCGTCATCAGGGTGCACCAGAAACAGCCCACCCTCGTCATCCAGATGGGGGAGACCCAGCTTGCCCTGGACGAAGACATAGCCAGGGACATCTACGTCCGCCGCAGTCATTAGATAGGGAATAGGGGGTAGGGACTAGGGGGCAGAGGTAGCCGCAGGCTTTAGCCTGCGTTATACTTTTTCCCTAGCCCCTGGCTTCGGGGGCCGTTTCTCCTTGACAGAAGCCCTACCGTATGCTATCCTCTCTCCAGTTAGGGTGGCAAGTTCTTTGAGACAATCTGCGCTAATATGATAACCCTATTTCTCCTCCTCGGTAGTGTTCTCTTTTTACCCCCCCTAGCCCAGGCCGAAGACAATAGTGATGTAGTCCAGAAGGCCGACATACTCTTTAAGACTGAGGCTAAAGAATCCCCGAAGGCAAAGAAGCCTACCGCCCAGACGCCCAGTTCGCCTCAAGTGAATATTACCCACAAGACGACCCCTCCCCAGACGGTAACCCCCAGCCAGCAGGCCAAGGAGGTTACTAAGAAGGCGAAGACGTCTGAAGCTACCCCCGCTAAGACCACTCCTAAAGATACGGCCAAAGACACGACTAAGGCTGCAACTAAAGATACGGCTAAAGACACGGCTGGAGGTACGGCTAAAGGTACAAACCCCGGCCCTGCTCCTGCACCGTCCGCCGGAGGGTCTGGCCATGACAAGGGCGAAGCCGTTGATACAAAGGCATCCACTCCAGCCCCCTCTCCGGGGGGAACGGCCCAATCACCTCCGGCAGGAGTGCCACTACCACCTCTGGCCAGCAGACCGGAGGAGACCGCGCCATCCGATACCAGGCAAGCGGGTACTTCCACCAGTCCCTCGGGACCTGGAGTGGCAGGGCCACTCCAGCCGCCCAGTAGTGTCCTCGCCCCCATACCTGGTGTTGCTACCACCCCGGCAGTAGCAGGGCCAATACAGACAAGGGAAGTCGCCTTCCTCCCCAGTACTGCCGTTGTGCCAGTATCCACCACAGCAGGCCAGTCCACCCTCCAGGAAACCCTTCAGCAGGCCTACGAATGTCTACAGAAAGACAAGAAATACGATGCCAGGAACCTTTACTCTCAGGCCCTTTTCATGGAGACCTCCGAGGAAAGGCGCCAGCTCATTCGCAGGCACCTGGAGGAATTAAATAATGTCCTTGTCTTTTCCGCCGCCACCAGTCCCGATTTATTGACCTACAACGTACAGAAGGGTGACAACCTTGCTAAGATTGCAAGACAGCACAACACCACGGCTGAACTCCTCATGAGATTCAATCGGAAGTCCTCTCCGCTACTACGCGTTGGAGAGCCATTGAGGGTCTTGAAGGGAAAGACTGGTCTCCTGGTGGACAAGAGCGACTTCACGCTGACCCTCCTCCTGGATGGACATTACCTGAAGCAATACCCGGTAGGACTAGGAAAGAGCGACAAGACTCCGGAAGGGAGGTTCATCGTTGAAATTAAGATGAAAGAACCCACCTGGTTCTCCCCATTGGATGGTAAGGTCTATGCCTATGGGAGCCCGCAGAATTTGTTAGGTACCCGCTGGATGGGCTTCCAGAACCAGCCTGGTCTCAGTGGATACGGCATCCATGGTACTGCCGAGCCTGATAGCATCGGCACGGAGTCCTCCAATGGGTGCATCCGCATGCTCAGCCAGGACGTGGAGGAGCTCTACGACTACATAACGCCAGGCACAGAGGTGATTATCCAGCGATAAAGCAGCAGGAGTGTGTAGCGTGCGAGTCATGCCAGAGGCAGATCCGCCTCGGGCGGACTTGTCTCGCACGGAAGAGACATGACAAAGATACTATACACAAAAGAACCCCTGGAGAGATACCTGGAAGATGCCGCCGCCGGGACGCCTACCCCTGGCGGTGGGAGTGTCTCCGCCCTGGTAGGGGCACTGGCCACTACCATGGCTAACATGACGGCCAACATGACCATAGGCAGGCCGGAGTTTAAGGAGACGGAGGCCGCGTTAAAGGAGATGAATCAGGACATCCAGCGGATGCGGAAGGAGTTCCTGGGGCTTATGCATAGGGACATGGAGGTCTATCAGGCAGTCCTGGACGCCTATCGTCTGCCCAAATCTACGCCGGAGGAAAAGAACGCCCGCTCACAGGCCATCCAGTCAGCCCTGAAGGGGGCCATGGAGGTGCCCCTTCAGACGGCAAGGCTCTCCCTGAACCTCCTGGAACATGCCCACAAGATGGTGGACATATCCAACCCTAATCTCCTGGGTGATGTCGTAGTTGCCTCCGTCCTTGCCAATGCAGCCCTCCTGGGAGGGAAGGTTAACGTAGAAGTAAACCTTGCCCTTATAAAAGATGAGGGCCTGGTAAAAAATACCCGCCAGGAGATCCTCCAGGCCGCCAAAAGGGGACAGACCCTCCTGGAAGAGGTCATGAAGAAGGTAGAAAAGGCTATCAACAAGACCCACTGAACCCTTGCATCGTAGGGGCAATTCCCGCCTGAGGCGGATTTTCAACGCGAATTACCCCTACAGTTAAAATTAAATGGAATGGAACGTCTCTAAAGGTTCTGGCCGGTGCACGTCCTGCGAGCGGGTCTTTCAGGAAGAGGAATGCTTCTTCTCAACCCTCTGCCTGGAGACTGAGTGTCTTCTAAGGAAAGACTTCTGCCTGGGGTGTTGGAGTGGCGAGGCTGCGGCCGTGAGCAGTCCGTCCGAATCGGCCACTCCGGATAAAAAGGGGCAGAACCCCGAAGTCTTCTTTTCTTTTTGGAAGACCCGGATGCCTAAGAAAGAGGAACCCAGGCGTAGGATAGTGGACAATGCCGTGATACTAAACCTCTTTTCAAGGCTCCAGGGGGTGACGGAACTGTGGGCAAAGAATATGCAATACGTCCTGGGCCTGTTCCTCCGCAGGAAGAAGCTGTTGAAGTTGAAGGAGCAGGGAAAGGACGAACAAGGAGATTTCGTGTGTTTATATAGCCCAGAGGAAGATAAGACCTATCAAGTCTACAACTCTAATCTTACTGAAGAGGAGATAGAAAAGATTAACGACGACGTCCTCAGGCTCCTTGACCCCGCTGGCGGACAAACCGCCTTCCTACCCCTGGAACAGACCCCGGTAGACAGTAGTCAGTAGAAGTAGCCGCAGGCTTTAGCCTGCGTTAGAGTCGCAACCTAAAGGTTGCGGCTACCTGGTTTCTGCCTCTCGTTGCTACAACGGTTGAAAGCCTCCTACCTTACAGATAGAATAGGGATGTTTCGTAGTCTCTTTGGAAGGAGGGGTTACATGGTCAGCACCAGCAGGGTTACGTCAATACATCTATGGTGGACAATCCTTTTTGTAGCATTATTTTATCTGTCTCTCTGTGTTCAGGCGGGGGCAACTCTTGGGGTGGAAGGCAGTAGCGCCGCAGGCGAGACGGGTAAAGAGGTCACACTTACTGGCCTAAATAATTGTCAGGCCTGCGGAGAGGCAAAACCTCCTGACCCTGGGGCCAAGTGCAGTATCTTCGGGTACACCTGTGTCTTCTCCGTAGAAGAGGCTGTGGATGCGGAAGGTAGAGAGATAGAGGAACTCAAGGGTAAAGGGCTCAACTATAAACTGAACCAGCAGGGCCTCCCTCTGGTTAAGAATGAGGAATATCACGGCGCAAGGCTGGAGATTAAGGGAAGATGGTCTAAAGAAAAGGGGACAATTGAGGTCTCCAGTTTCAGGCGCCTGGAGAAATAATTGTGAGGATGTATAGCCATGGATAAGGGGGAACTCCCACTTAGCATAGTGTTCCTATCTTTGTATACAATATGAGACCTCTGCGAAAGTGACGACAATACCATGTGTCATTCTGAGCGAAGCTAAGAATCTGAGATTCTTCGGTCGCTTCGCTCCCTCAGAATGACAAGTGAGCGGAGTTTTTCAGAAGCCTCGTATATTCTGCCTACTGTCTACTGTCCATCTTTTGCCGGCTTTTCTTTTATCCTTGCGAGTTGGGCATTTTTCTCCTGGAGGGAGTCTGCCATCTGATTAATACATTGGGCAAGCTCGCCTATCTCATTTGGAGAGTGGACGTTCGCCCTTTCCTCCAGGTGTCCCTGGGCGATTTTTTGGGCCGTGGAAGCAAGCGCTACAAGTGGTTCCGAGAGTTTACGGCCCGTGAAGACGGCCACAATGGTCACTCCTATCCCTATTATTATTAGAAGCCACCAGAGTTGCCCCCGCATGGCGGATACAGGCCGGAAAACCTCTTTGACATCTGCCTCCACGATTACACCTACCCCCAGTTCAGGAACCCATCCCCACGTCCCCAGCACCTTCTGCCCCAGGTGATTGGTATATACGCAGGGGGAATAACCCTCCTTCTTGCCCTGCAGACAGGCCTTTATGCCTTCGGTGAGAGGACCTGCAGGGGTACGTTGTCCGCCTGAGGCGGATACCTTACCTTCATGTCCAGGGGTCAGGCAGGCCAACACGCCGCCATTGCCGTCCACTAGAAAGCTATGGGTGTCAGGGAGAGATATACCCTCCAGGATACCTTTGGTTTGGTGGAGGTCTATCTCTGCTACCAGGGCTCCTATGACCTCTTTTGTCTCGGGAACGGATACGGGTATGGAGATAAATAGGGAGCGGTCCACTCCCGTCGGAAAGTAATGGAGACTGGGGCTTCCCTGGAGCGTCTCGCTTAGTATCTCTTTATCCAGGTGAGTTGTAGGGGCGACCCGGCGGGTCGCCCCTACTCCGTCCTCTTCCCCCACGAAGGCCCTCAGTTCCCCCTCTTTATCAAAGAGGTATAACCCTGTAGCGTGCGGGCTTGTCTCGTGCGTTGTAGGTCTGGCCTCAGGAAGGTTTGTAGGGGCACGTTGCAACGTGCCCCTACTAGACTTGAGACAGGATATAAACTGTGGGGAGGTGGCTAGCAGTTCGGTCTCTCTCAGCCTCCCCCTCAACCATAGAGTAATGAGCCTTACCTGACTTTTACTGTTAGTACTGAGCCACCGGGTGACCTGAACCTTCAGGTCTTTTAGCATACTGGGGCTGTAGATAACAAAGATTACAGCAATGGGGGTAAGACTGAGCAGGATGAAGAGGAGTATTAACTGACCCTTTATGGACTTTCGCATTGTTTTGCTACATGAAAATCTTAACAAACTTATCTTATTTGTGCAATATCTTTTAGACAATAGAATTCTGGGGGTGTTCTAGGATATAATAATGTGGAAAGTAGGGGCAGCCCTTACGGTTGCCCGGGTGGAGTGAATCAGATGGCCATTGATTATCGCGAGATATTAGCCAGGGTGAAAAAAGAGCCTAGCCTCAAGACGGTAGCGGACATTGTTGCCTATAAACTCCTGCAAGGTACGGGGAGGGATGAGGACCACGTCCTGGCAGAGGCCACAGTGGCCGAGTATATAACTGAACATTTTGATAGCCTTGAGGACCTCCTTCAAAAGACGTCGGGAGACCTTAGCAGCCTCCAGAGCCTGGCCGAGGGGGTGTATGGCGATTATCAGAGAAAGAGACGCCTCACCTTTCAGACGGTGAAGGAGAAGATAAGCAAGGGCGAGGATATTGCCCTTAAGACCATTACAGATATAGTAGCCTACAAGCTATATCAGAGTCCGGAAGACAAGGGGCCTGAGATAAACTTTATAACGGCGGAGACCTTCGTGGTCCAATACATCGCTGACCACTTCGTCAGTATGAGAGACTTCCAGAGGCGTCTGGAGGAACTGGGTCAGGGGGTTTATGCCCTGAGGAGTTTCGCAGAGGAGGTATATAAATATTACTGTGACCAGAAGCCCCATTGACAATTCGGGGGTAGCCGCAGGCTTTAGCCTGCGTGGCAAGAAATGAAAGCTGTACTCGTACATATCAAAGGTAGCAGGCGGGGCAAGACAGAGGTCCTGGACAAGAACAAGGTGGTAATCGGTACCGACCCCGCAAGCACCCTCCTTTTTGACCCTGCGATGGATACTACCATCGCCCCCAGCCATGCAGAGATAGAATGGAGGGAGTGTGAATATGTACTGAGGGATTTAGGGAAGGGTACCTTTGTCAACGATGAACAGGTGGAGGAGGCGGTACTCAAGGATGGGGACCTGATAGAATTTGGACTCGGGGGGCCTAAGCTACGCTTCAGGATTAAACTGGAAGAGGGGGAGGTATGTAAGCCATTCCGCCAGATGCTGGAGGAATCAGTAGCCGTTGCCAGGGAGCAACCAGGCGGGAGGCTAAACACTGCCACCGCCTTCTTTAAACAACTGATATGGGAGGCCGTTACCCAATCCTCCTTCCGTTTCAGATTATCTACCCTCTTAGTGCTATTCTTCCTGGTAGGGTTTGTCCTCTCCAGTTTTTATCGTTCAGTGGTCTTCCAGAAGGAAGTACAGAAACGTGTAACGGTCCTGGAGACCCATAGGACCATTGCAGAAAGGATTATCAAGGACTACACCAAAGGGGTCTGTCTGATCCTGGGCTCTTACACGCTTGGTGAAGAGGAACAGGTCCCGCGCCCCATCACCTATGAGTACACTGGCACGGGGTTTGTGGTAAGTAAGGATGGAAGGATAGTAACCAATCGCCATGTGGCCGAGCCCTGGTGGAGGAAAGGCAGGTTCGGGCCAAAGGATATGGGCTTTACACCCAAGTTTCTGGAGTTCCGGGCCTTCTTCCCAGGGGTGATGAGGTCTTTCCCCCTTCAGGTGGAAAAGGTCTCAGAGGACGAAGACCTTGCCCTGGTCAGGTTTGACCCTAGTGGGGAAGAGTTCCCGGTGCTGGAACTGGACAGGGGGGGTGTTGCAGAGACAGGCGAACCCGTCGTGGTTATCGGCTATCCGGCCGGCATCAGCGGTATCATGGCAAGGATAGATAAGGAGGTGGTAGATGAACTGGTCTACAAGAGGGCTTTAGGCTTTATTGAACTGGCCCTGGAACTCTCCAACCGGGGACTCATAAGACCACTGGCTACTCAGGGACACATAACCGGGGTTACGGAAGACAAGCTAGTCTTTGATGCCCAGACCACCATAGGGGGTAGCGGCGGGCCAGTCTTTGACCACGAGGGCAAGGTGATAGGTATAACTTATGGCATATTCACTGGTTTTGCCGGGTCCAACTTTGCCCTCCCTGCGAAGGGTGCACTGTCCCTGCTGACAGAATAGGGAATAGGGGGTAGAGGAATGTGGAGTGCGGAGTGCAGAGTGCGGAGTTAAATTCCGCATCCCGAATTCCGCA
>DATETB010000133.1:0-9153 GCA_035283825.1 Candidatus Brocadiales bacterium
GGCGGTGGTGGGTGGAGGGAATTCAGCCCTATCAGCCGCCTTTGAACTCTCAAGGATTGCCAGCAAGGTCTATCTCGTCTCTCGCCGTGAGTGGAGGGCCGATGAGGCGCCGTTAATTGAAAACGTTAAGGCCGCCAGCAATATTGAAACGATAATAGGCTATGTAGTAGAGGCAATTGCCGGGGAGGAGATGGTCAAGGGTATTACGATAAAAAGCTTTCCAAAGGGGGATGAATATAAGAGCCTGACGGTGGATGGCGTCTTTGTAGAGATAGGTCTCCTGTCCAACAGTGATTTTGCCAGGGGTCTGGTGCGGATGAACGAACGGGGGGAGATAATGGTGGACTGCGATACATGGACGGGTGTCCCTGGACTCTTCGCCGCCGGGGACGCGACTAACGTAAAGGACAAGCAGATAGTCATTGCTTGCGGACAGGGGGCCATAGCCGTTATGAGCGCCTTTGAGTATCTGCTGAGGAGACGATAGATAGTAAGCAGTAAGCAGTGAGCAGTAAGCAGAAACCTAATTCCCTACTCCCTGTCCCTGAAAACATTGTAAATTGGAAATTTTAATCCGCCTCAGGCGGACTAATTTACAACTTACAATTTACAATTCTTTTCTCTCCCTACTCCCTCCCCCTCCCCCCTAGTGCCTCAGCCCCTCCTTGAGTTTCTCCAGTGGCAGGACGCCTGTATAAATAAGGGTAAAGAGGACAGCCCATGCCAACAAGGCGGGTAAGAGGGGGGCGGCTATTGACCTGGGACTGGATAGCCCATGCACGTATCTCCCACCGAACATTATTAATATCAAGGCATACACGGTGGAGAGGTACTGCCCGAATAAAGGGACAAGGCTCAGGAGGTTTGCCACCGTACTATAAGCAAAGAGACGAAAGGTACCCTGGAAGGGTGCCTTACCCTTAAGGAGTTTAAAGGAGAGATGGAGGAGGACCGATCCAAGGAAGAGGCCCAGTATCCAGAGGGCGTAGAGCATGGGGGCCTTTAGCAAGGCGTCCCACAGCAGGACGTTATCCTTTACCGCCTGCCCGTTAGGGAATGGAAGCCCTGTGGCTACTAACACGACGTTATATGCCAGGACGGTGAGAAAGACAGTGGAGGCAAAGAGCACGGGTCTCAGGTAGCCCCCCGTTAGGGGCATACCCTGGAAGAATACCTGCGGTCTAAAGATTATATCCCTGCCCGAACTAAGGACGTCTTCCCAGAGCCTGGGCCTCTCTTCGGGAGTGGGCCTGCCACCTTCAGCCACGGGCCTCCTCCCTTGATGTCATGCCTGAGGCAGATTCACCGGGGCGAACCTGTGGTACTACCGCCTTTTTGTCGTCGCTTTGTAGGGGCAATTCGTGAATTGCCCCTACTTCCTCCCCCAGGAGTTTCTTTACCTCTTGTCTTAACTCCTCCAGCACTATCAGGGATTCCTCCCTGGGGACCTTGTCTAGGTGGTGGAATCCAATGGGTCTGCCGAAGCGTATAGTTATGTCCCTGTGCTCAGGGTGGCACAGCCAACTCTCCCTGGGTAGGAATTCCCGGCTGCCAATGATGGCCGTAGGGACTACCCTCCTGCCTGCCTTTAAGATGATGTTAGCAACCCCCCTTTTGAAGGGACCTAACTTTCCATCCGGGCTCCTTGTGCCTTCAGGGAAGATGAGTAAGGACTTGCCCTCTTTTGCCTTCTTTATAATCTCCAGCAGGACTACGTAGGCCCGCCTGTCTTCCTCTCTTGGCATACCGATATGGCCGGCGGTCTTCATATAACTACCCACTATGGGAATCCTGGTTATTTCTTCCTTGGAGATGAAACAAAAATTTCCAGGTACAAAGGCAAAGGCCAATTTTATGTCAAGAAGGCTCTGATGGTTACAAATAAAGATAAATGGTTCTCCCTTGGGCACGCCCTCCCGGCCCTCCACCCTCACCCTTATCCCTAACCCCTTTACAATGACCCAGGCGCTGGCCCGGCAGAAGGAGTTGTAAATCTCACCCCTCCTCCGGCTCCCGATAGATACCAACATGGCAAGGAGATAGCCGACGAACCATACAGTGCACACCAGCACCCAACTGTAGGCAAAGTATAGTATCTGGAAGGGTTTGCTACTTATCAGCCTAGTAAGCATCTTTATCGGGAATATATCACCCACCCTGGCACCTGTCAACCAACGCCTAACGGAACTTGCGTTGACAAACACCTGAATATGGTATACACTTCTATGTTCTTAAATTAACATAAAAGTAAATCTTGGAAAGATAGAATGGAATATAATGAAGAACTTGTAAAAGACTTTGTATCTCGAACAAAAGAAAACCTTAAGCTTATTAGGCAGGCAGAAAAAGATGGAAAAAAAGCTTATGAAGTCACCCAGCTTATTAATTCTTTGCTTGGCTTGCTAGTGTTACCACAGCAAGCATTATATGACAAAATACCTAAAACACCGCTTTCCGAACTCGCAAAATCAGGATGGCCTATTCCACGTGTCCGGGGTAACTATCCTCAAGCGAAAGATCTGAGAGAATTAACAAGATACCTGAGAAATGGAGTGGCTCATTTTAATCTTAAATTTACAGCGTCGAAAAACCATCATATTGATGGCTTAATTATTTGGGATAGAAAAAACAAGAAGAGTCCTAAAAAGTGGGAAGCGGAACTCAAAATAAAAGAGTTAGAAGCAATTACCGATAAGTTTACAGAACTTTTGATACAATAGTACATTCTGCAACAACTCACTGATGAGCCTGGTGTTAGGTGAAAAATGATAGAGTAAAATGAATGAAATGCACCCAACACTTTTTATTTGTCAGACAACGGCCAGACAGGTTGATTATCAAAGAGGAATGGATATTGAAGACCATTAACAATCCTTTAAAAACAGAAGTTCAAACTGATGGAAGGATAAGGAAATGGAGCTTTATCAAAGAGGTTGAAAAATATCTTAGGGTTATACTTTTAGAAGACGGAGAAACTGTTCATAATGCATTCTTCGATCGTGATTTTAAAGGGGTGAAAATATGAGAATCAGATATTTTGCAGATACAGATACGGCATTGATTGAATTCTCAGGCACACCTGTTGTAGAAACGCGAGAAATAACAGAGAACCTTTATATTGACCTAGACGAAAATGGTAATCTTGTAAGCATGACTATTGAACATGCAAAAAAACAGGCGAATATTTCTGAAGTGTCATTTTTACAAATGGAAAAGAGCAGTACCTAACAAATTACTCCAGCCGTATTATCTCTGCACGCAAGGCAGCAAGAAGAGAAGCAAAACAGCGCACGCTATAGATCATCCCCCCAGCCCCTGTCAACCTGAGCCAGTCTCTGCCTTGTACTTTCTAGAAAAAATGGTAAGCTGTTGAAACTCTCAGTAGGGGCGACCCGGCCCTGTACCAATCAGGTACAGGGTTTTGTTCCGCACCTTGTCCTGCACCCTTGTGGTGCAGGGCGGGTCACCCCTACAACTATCTTTTTGGCGGGCTTACCCCGACGGGGCGCCCCTACAACAATTTAACAAGGAGAGGCGGATGATTAAAAATTTCTTCTTGTCTCTTACGTTAATTCTGGGGGTCATGGCCTTAGTAGAGGTAACGGGGGGGACATCCGTCTCAGGCGGACCCCAGACAAAGGAACGCCTGGTGGGCGTTACGCTCCTTACCCGTGACGTCTTCTACCAGGAACTGGAAAAGGGGATGCAGGAGGGGGCGAAGGGGAGGGGGATAAAGCTTATGATACAATCGGCAGAAAAAGACCTGAACCTCCAGACTACCCAGGTGGAAAACTTTGTAGTGCAGGGGGTAGATGCCCTGGTAGTATGCCCTGTGGATTCTACGGGTATAGGGAGCGCCATAGAGCGGGCCGGTAAGGCAGGCATTCCGGTCTTTACGGCAGACATAAGGGCCCAGGAGGCCAGGGTAATCTGCCACATTGCCTCGGATAACCGTCAGGGGGGGCGTCTGGCGGGGGAATATCTGGCCAAGCTCCTTGGGTATGAGGCAGAGGTGGCCATAATAGACCACCCAGAGGTGACCAGTGTCCAGGAACGTGTGGCTGGCTTCAAGGAGGCAGTCTCCAGGTATCCAGGCATGAAGATAGTAGATGACCCCTCGGCCGGGGGTGATAGAGACAGGGCCATGATAATAACGCAGAACATGCTCCTGGCACACCCCAAGCTCAGGGGCATCTTTGCCATCAACGACAACACTGCCCTGGGGGCCATGGCGGCCCTGGAGGTGGCTGGTGGGCGGGAGGTCTTTGTCGTGGGATATGACGCCACACCCGAGGCCAGACAGGCTATAAGGAAGGGTGGTCCTTTGAAGGCAGACGTTATACAGTATCCGGGGACCATCGGGAGGGTAACTATAGGGACGGTGGCGACCTTCCTGGAGGGTCAGACGGTCCCATTGGAGATACCAATAGAGACTGGGATAGTGGATAAGGAATCCCTGGCCAGGGAATAAGGATAAATCAAATGTCAAAATCCAAATGCCAAACAAAATCCAAATTCCAAATTTGACATTTGAGCTTTGACATTTGGATTTTGTTTGATATTTGGGCTTTGAAATTTGGACTTTATTTGGCACAAATGTCTCTAACCAACAGACTCCTCATGCGGGGCATCAGGAAGGAATATCCTGGGGTCTGTGCCCTGGACGGGGTGGATTTTGAGGTGGCCTTTGGGGAGGTTCATGCACTGTTGGGGGTCAACGGTGCAGGCAAGTCTACCCTCATAAGTATCCTTTCAGGGGCTACCAGGATGGACGGCGGGGCTATCTTCTTTAATGATAAAAGGCTGGACATCACCTCTCCCCATAAGGCCATGGAGTTGGGCATCAGTGTCATCTATCAGGAATTTAACCTCGTCCCCCACCTTACTGTGGCAGAGAACATATTTTTGGGCAGGGAGCCTCGTAAG
The DNA here is from genome assembly GCA_035283825.1 of Candidatus Brocadiales bacterium. Lineage (GTDB taxonomy): Bacteria > Planctomycetota > Brocadiia > Brocadiales > Bathyanammoxibiaceae > 2-12-FULL-52-36. The sequence goes on from DATETB010000133.1 coordinate 4,927, forward strand.
CGAATGGGGTTTGTAGATTACCGCAAGATGTACACGGAGGCTACGGGGCTTCTTGAGAGGCTGGGTGCCCCTTTTAGTCCCAGGGAGAGGGTGGCCAACCTGGGAGTTGCTCAACAGCAGTTGGTGGAGATAGCCAAGGCCCTGTTCAAAGAGGCAGGGGTTATTGCCATGGACGAGCCCACCGCCACCTTGAGCATGAAAGAGACTGAGCGGCTCTTTTCCATCATACGCCTCCTGAAGGCCGAGGGTAAGGGGATAGTCTACATCTCCCATCGTCTGGAGGAGATATTTGAGATTGCCGACAGGGTTACCGTCCTCAGAGATGGGCGTCTGGTAGAGACTTGCAGTCTCCAGGGGGTTACGAGAGAGAGGCTCGTAGAGATGATGCTGGGGAAGGCCCTGGAAGGTGCAGTCCCCAGGAGGGAGGTGCCTCCCGGGGTGGCAGGGCCACTCCCGTCCAAAGAGGCATTACGGGTAGAAGGGCTGACTAGGGGGGGTGTCCTGGAAGATATAAATCTCACCGTTATGGAGGGGGAGATATTAGGGGTTGCTGGTCTGGTGGGGGCCGGGAAGACAGAGCTGGCAAGGGCCCTGTATGGATTGGACAGGATAGATAAAGGGAAAGTGGTCATAGGGGGACGTCCTGTGCGTCTCCAATCCCCTGCGGAGGCCATAAGGATGGGGGTAGTGCTAGTCCCTGAGGATAGAAAGAGGCTGGGTTTGGTACTTGGGATGGCCGTGAGGGAGAACATCAGCCTTGCCAGCCTTCCCAGGTTCTCCAGGTTTGGTTTTGTTAATGGCAGGAGGGAGAGAGTGGCTGCCGGTGAGATGGTGGAAAGCCTGCGGGTAAAGACCACGGGCCTTGAACAGCAGGTAAGAAATCTGAGTGGCGGCAACCAGCAGAAGGTAGTCCTGGCCAAGTGGCTCCTCAGGGGGGCAAGGGTACTTATTTTTGATGAACCTACCCGTGGGATTGACGTGGGCGCCAAGGCAGAGGTGCATGGCCTCATAAGGGCCCTGGCCGATAAGGGCGCCGCCATCCTCCTTATATCCTCCGAACTCCAGGAGGTAATAGACCACAGCGACAGGATGGTGGTAATGCATGGCGGCAAGATAACAGGAGAGTTACGCAAGGGTGGCGGGGCCGCTCCCGGCCAGGAGGCCACCCCCGAAAGGGTCTTATTCCTGGCAATGGGCGGGAACAGTAGACAGTAGACGGTAGACAGCCGACAGGAAAACTCTATATGAGACCTCTGAAAAAGGTTTATGTATCTCTCAATTTCCCCCTCCCTGGGAGGCTGTTGCCCAACCCTAAAAGGTGTCTCTTTGTGCAATTTTAGCTGTCATAAGTCCTTATCTATCCATCGTCCCATCGTCATATTGGACGTCCCAAACCACTTCGGCAACAGCCCCTCCATATCATCCACAAAGGTCAGAAATTTTTTCTTGACATGGAAACAGTTTATATGTATCATTCCCCTTTTGATTTGCGGGTTTAAGTTTGGAATTACCAGACTTAGAAAGGAGGGTCTTTTGCTATGAAGAGTTGGTTCGGGAGGGCAAGAGTAATCTGCCTAGTAGGTTTTGCCTTTTTTGTGGGACTGTCCTATGCTGTCCCTCAGCAGGCCATGGCTGACCTCAAGTGCAAGCTGGTAAACAAGAGCACTGGCAAAGGGGTCCCCGCCGAGTTTAGCGCCAGGATAAAGGATACTATTGACAAGCTTTATGCCTGCGTAGACACTACAGGGAACGGTTGTACCCTGAAGGTGCCTGATTCCAATGCCGTTTACGAGGTAATGTGCTGCCAATGGAACACTGAGTACAATCTGGTAGATAATACCCTATCCCAGGTAAACACCGGCCGCCATGCCTTAGTGGTAGAGAAGAGACTTCTCATCGTCAAGGGCAATGGTGATGCTAACTTCACTTGCGTTGACTGGAAACCCGAGGTTAGCACCTATTCAAACCTTAAGGAAGGCGGCTCTGGCGAGTAAAGTACTAAAAACTATAGGTTTTACAAAAAGGGTGTGGATGTCTTCCACGCCCTTTTTGTTTCTACTCAAATAGATTGGCGAAAAGGGCGGTAGCACTGCCTTGTCCCGCACCTTATTATTGGTACGGGGCTGGCGTAAAGGAGCCTCCAGTTGCGAGTCTTCATCCTAACCCTTTGGGTAGGTTTCGGTGGATTCCTGGGGACTATTATGCGGTACTGGATTTCCCTGGGGATGTACGCAGCCCTGGGGGAGGCATTCCCCTACGGGACACTGCTGGTAAACTTCCTGGGGTGCTATTTTGTTGGGCTCCTGGGTAGCCTGTTCGTTGAAAGGCTCCTGGTGGGGCAAGACGTTAGACAGTTCATACTCATAGGAGTCCTCGGAGGCTTTACCACCTTCTCCACCTTCACGTATGAGGCCCTCCAGCTCCTTAAGGAAAAGGATTTTCTACTGGGCGGTCTTTATATCGGAGGGCATTACTTCTTTTGTCTATTATTTGTGTGGCTTGGCAGTCTGACTTCAAGGGCAATATAGATGAAAAAGACGGTAGAACAAGGAAGGCTGCTGCGCATCTTTGTGGGAGAAAACCACCGCCACCACGGTATCCCCCTCTTTGAGGCCGTCATCCAGAAGGCCAGGGAGAAAGGGCTGGCGGGGGCTACCATCCTGAAGGCGGTAGAGGGTTATGGCATCCACAAAAAGATACATACCCACAGGCTACTGGAACTGGCCGAGGAGATGCCCATAATCATTGAGATAGTAGATACCCCCGAGAAGATAGAGTCCTTCCTGCCCCTCCTGGACGAGATGATTAAGGAAGGCGCAATCACCCTGGAGGACGTGAAGCTCATCAGGTACACGCCGGATTAGATAGTGGCAAGCAAAAATCAGTCTTAAAGTGCACCAAAGGGGAAGCAAATCTAATGGCTTCTACCGAATCCCATCCTTACCGGGTCTACAAGTTAATATCTGAGAAACTCAGACCTATCTCAGGCGGACAGGAAGACCCACCCCTCGTGGTATCTGAGGCCCCCTTTCTACCCCTTGACAAAGACCCCTCAGCCCTGCAGATGCTCCACCGTATCGGGCTAATAAAGACTGCCAAAGAGACCTCCACCAACAAGGAACACCTACAAAAGATTATAACGGATATTGCCCAGACCGACGGAAAGACCCCGCCTGATATTGAGAGGGTCTTCACCCTTTACTCCTCTGGCCCTGGGGCTATCTGCGGCAAATCCCCCCTTTGCGGTGAATGCAATCTAGTAACGGTGTGCAGGCATTTCCTACGCAGACCCAGCATAAAGGAACTCCCAGCACAGGAGAGACCCAGGGAAAGACTGGTGGCCATGGGGGAAGAGTCATTGAGCGATGCCGAACTACTGGGCATTATCATCAGGGACGGTACCCCAGAGGACAGTGCAGTAGACCTCGCCCGGAAACTCCTTACAAGGTACGGGGATTTCCGCAACCTTGCCACCAAGACTGTCTCCGAACTCTCCAGGATTAAGGGGATAGGAAAGGCCAAGGCCGCCCAGGTAAAGGCCGCCCTGGTCATCGCCAGGCGCTATAACAGTACCCCACTCCGTAGTGGTGACCAGATACACTCCAGTGCCGATGTCTACCACCACTTCCACGAGCATCTCAGGGATAAGAAGCAGGAGACGTTCCTGCTGGTATTACTGGATAGTAAGAACCACATTATCAAAGACTTACAGGTTTCTACCGGGAGTCTATCCTCAAGCCTGGTACACCCTAGAGAGGTCTTTAGTCCTGCCATAAGGGAGTCTGCCGCCTCCGTAATATTTGTCCACAACCACCCCAGCGGAGACCCAACCCCCAGCAAGGAAGACCTGGAACTTACCCATCGCCTCAGGGAGGTTGCGGAAGTGGTCGGTATAAAGGTACTAGACCATATTATCGTAGGGGCCGGCAGATACACAAGCCTCAAAGATAAAGGGCTTATGTAGCAAATCTTAGACCAGATTCCTTGACTTTACCCATCCTGGGTCTTATACTTTGTTGCAGAGGGTTTTCTGCCTGATGTGGGTTATCTTCACCCGTGCGCCCATAGCTCAACTGGACAGAGTCACGGACTACGAATCCGGAGGTTGGAGGTTCGAGCCCTCCTGGGCGCGCCATTATAAGCACTATTAAACTATTTAACTACACAGTAATCCTGGAACCAGAGACCGACCCAGAATTCAAGGGCTATTACAACGCCTCCGTCCCT
>DATETB010000134.1:0-3499 GCA_035283825.1 Candidatus Brocadiales bacterium
CTTGGTACGCATGCCACTAACCATCTGTCTGAATTGTTCCGCCTTTTCTTTAGATTCTGTGCGTTCAAGGGATTTAATAACCGTCTTATCTGTAAGGGTACTCTTGTAGGAAGTGGCAATTACAAAGGGAAAGACATTCAGAACGGTTAGAATGACGGAGAGCACATAAGGAATAAGCAGAGTCAGGTGCCTTTTAACAAATAACAGCCCTATACCAACGAGGGCCAGAAGGAGGACAAATAGCCCAAAACCGCAGGGAAACATTGCCATTGGAAACTCACCGTTAGGGAGAGAAATGGATACAAACGGGACGAAAACCCCCGTCATGGTACAGGCTAAACCGAAAACTCCTATTACAAGTGGAAACAGGCCCTTGGAAGTGGTTTCACCAGCACGGGCAGATGTGCCTATCTCTCTTGCCTGGAGGAGATAATAGCCCATCTGATTGAGTCTGCTCTCCAGGTCTTTTTCTCCACTTGCCTCCAGTTTCCCCTGGACTTTCTTCCCCTGGTCATTTATCCCTACGTATTCGTAATGGGGCATTGTCCTTCCTCCTGAAAAATCGAGTGGAAGTCTGAAGTGGTTTATAGAATAGTTAAGCCACACGTACCCTTTAGAGTAAATACTAATACTGCCGTAGAAGAAAAATATCAAGAAGAAAAAATTCCCCCGCATGTATTAGCTATAGAGAGGCTGTTGCCGAAGTCGTTTTAGTAGGGATTAGGGGGCAGGGGATAGCAAAATAAAAGCTTGCTACTCCCTACTACCTAACCACTACCCCCTATCCCCGACCCCCACTCCTTCCTTGACATAGATGGGGATTAAAATATAATGATGCCTGGTAGGGGTATCCGCCTGAGGCGGACACCCCTTAATACAGTCAACCAAAGGGGTTAAAGGAAAAGACCATGCCTGCACCAATAGAGGGTAAGATTGCCAGTATCCTGGACGAATACAGCGTGGTGATAAACGCAGGCAGGCTGCATGGCGTTATAGAAGGGATGCCCTTTGTCATCTATTCCCCAGGGGAGGAGGAGATAAGAGACCCTGATACTGGCAAGTCCCTGGGTTGTCTTGAGATAGTAAAGGGCTATGTCCGCGCCGCGCACGTCCAGGAAAACCTCGCCCTCTGTTCTTCATACAGGACAGGGGTGACTGCGGGGAGAGAGGGAGAGGCGGGTATGGAGACGCAGACCCTCAGTGGCGCAATGGTGGCAGAGGCCATTGGCCTCAAAACCAGGGTAGAATCCAGGCTCAACGTTAACCCCGTACAGGTCTCCGGTATGGCACATGGTGTCGCCATCTCTATTGGAGACAGGGTACGTTCCCTTGACATGTTAGGTAGGGGCAATTCGTGAATTGCCCCTACATCAGGTAGCCGCTCCGCCTGAGGCGGATAGCCTGCGTGTATCTACACAGGAGGGCCTAGTTGAAGGTGATAAAGACCTGGGAGGTGGAACTCCCGGTGGAACTGGACGCCTTGAGGCGCCGTCTAAGCCTCACAGAAAGCCCATTGCCAGACGAGATAAAGGACACCCATCTGCGGGTCTTTGGCAAGGTACTATCACCACTTGAGGCAGTCCGCCGCATCCTGGCCGATGTAAAGGAAAAGGGAGACGAGGCGGTACTCTCTTACATGAATGCCTTTGACGGGGTATCTATCCCCTCAGAAAGACTCAGGGTATCTGAAGAAGAGATAAAAAGGTCTTACAGGCAGGTAAGTCCCTCCTTCCGTAAGGCCCTGAGGAAGACCAGAAAGAATATCTCCGCCTTTCAGCGGCGGATAAAGATTAAGGCCCCAAAGGGCCTGTGCCGGGACGGCCGACGCCTGGAACTACTTTACAGACCCATAGAAAAGGCGGGGATATACGTCCCCGGCGGAAAGGCCTCTTATCCCTCCACGGTGCTCATGTGCGCCATACCAGCCCGTGAGGCAGGGGTAGAGAGGATAATAATGACTACACCTCCGGCTAAAGACGGCCAGGTCTCGCCAGAAAGACTCGTGGCCGCCAGGGAGTCCGGAGTGGACGAGATATACAGGGTAGGCGGGGTACAGGCCATCGGGGCCATGGCCTTTGGCACCCGGACCATACCGAAGGTGGATAAGATAGTGGGCCCCGGCAACGTCTTTGTTACCCTGGCCAAGAAAGAGGTCTACGGAGAGGTTGACATAGACATGCTGGCGGGGCCAAGTGAGGTCGTAATCATTGCGGACGATTCTACAAGCCCGGCATTCATAGCCGCTGACCTTATCTCCCAGGCTGAACACCCCGGCTCAGCCATACTGGTTACCCCTTGCGAGGGCGTAGCCCAGGAGGTGAGGGAGGAGTTGGATAGACAGCTTAAGGGCCTGGCAGGACGGGATATTGCCAGAGAGTCCCTGGACAGACTAGGCCTGATTATAATCACAAGGGATTTAGAAGAGGCGGCAGGAATCTCTAACACCATCGCCCCCGAACACGTTGAACTCCTGGTAAGGGAGGCCGAGGCCCTCCTGGACAAAATCAGGCACGCAGGCTCCATATTCCTCGGGGAAGACTCACCCGTGGCGGTAGGGGACTACATAGCAGGCCCCTCGCACGTCCTGCCCACCGGGGGGACGGCCCGTTTCTTTTCTGGTCTCACGGTGAACGACTTCCTCAAGAGGTCTGCCGTTATCTCTTACAACAAAGAGGCCCTCAAGGAGTCTGCCCAAGAGGTCGTAACCCTGGCAGAGTCGGAGGGGCTCCCGGCACACGCACAATCGGTGAGGATACGCCTGGGGTAAGTGTGTTGTAGCCGCAACCTTTGGATTGCGTTTTTTTAAAACGCAGGCTAAAGCCTGCGGCTACAAGTGATTGTGGTGTTGCCATGACCATGTATAATATCAAATAAAAAGGATGCAAGCTGGAATGAACCTGTTTAGAAAAAATATCCAGAGGATGGAGGGCTACGTGCCTGGTGAACAGCCCCAGGAACCGGGCTTCATAAAACTCAACACCAACGAGAACCCCTATCCGCCCTCTCCCAGAGTGATTGCGGCCCTCAAGGAGTCTGCCTCCAACCTGCTCAGACTCTATCCCGACCCCCTGGTTGCCAGGCTCAGGGAAAAGACTGCCGAGGTCATGGGCACACGGCCGGAAAGAGTCCTGGTGGGTAACGGCTCGGACGAACTCCTGGGGATAATAGCCAGGGCCTTTGCCGGGCCAGGTGATAAGATAGTCTACCCCTCCCCCACCTATCTCCTCTACAAGACCCTGGCAGAGATACAGGACGCCCAGGCAGTGGAGGTGGACTTCCCGGAAGATTTCTCCCTGCCAAAGGACGTAGTGGTAAAGGGCGCCCGGATTACCTTCCTCTGCAACCCCAACTCCCCCTCCGGTACCATGGTCTGGCCGGAGGAGGCGTCCCGCCTGGCGAGGGAGATAGACGGCGTGCTGGTCATAGACGAGGCCTACGTAGAGTTTGCCGATACCAACTGCCTGCCCCTGATAGAAGAACACCCAAACGTCCTTATACT
>DATETB010000135.1:0-4289 GCA_035283825.1 Candidatus Brocadiales bacterium
AGTACAATCAAGCGGGCACTGGAGTCCTACCGCAACACTACCCAGTGGACCGATCTCGTAAGGCGGGGTATGCTCCAGGACTGGTCCTGGGATAAGAGTGCCAGGGAGTATGTTGAGCTTTACCAAAGAAAAAGAGTTTAAGGAAGGCTTGTATAGTAGCCGCAACCTTTAGGTTGCGTTATTTCTCGCCCGCCTGAGGCGGGCGGCTACAACTAAGCTACAACCCCGATGAACCGTGTAAACCTAATCCTTGCCCTACATAACCATCAACCGGTCGGCAACTTCCACTGGGTCTTTGAAGAGGTATGCTCCAGGGCCTACGAACCCTTCCTTAAAATCATGGAAAGGTACCCGGACGTACGTCTGGTACTCCATTATTCGGGCGGACTACTTGAGTGGATAAAAACCCACAGGCCCAGGGTCTTTGAGGGCATCCATTCCATGGTACGGAAGGGACAGGTAGAACTCCTGGGGGGTGGATTCTACGAGCCTATCCTGGTAATGCTCCCAAAGAGAGACAGACTGGGGCAGATACGCTCTTATACCCGGTGGCTTAACACCCACCTGGATGCCGAGGCCAAAGGAATCTGGCTGGCAGAGAGGGGGTGGGAACAGTCACTGGTAAGCTCCCTCAGGGAGGCGGGGGTGGAGTACACGGTGGTGGACGACTCCCACTTCAGGCACGCAGGACTGGAGGAGAAAGAGCTGGACGGTTACTTCCTCACCGAGGACGAGGGTGAGATACTAAAAATCTTTCCCGGAAGCGAGCGGCTCAGGTACTGTATCCCGTTTGAGCACCCCGAAAGGACCATAGAATACCTCCGCCAGTTTGCACAGCAAAGAGATAATGCCCTCCTGGTGTATGCGGATGACGGGGAGAAGTTCGGGAGCTGGCCCAAGACCTATAAGCACGTATACGAAGATGGCTGGCTGGAACAGTTCTTAGAGACCCTCATGAGGAATAAGGATTGGATAAGGACTACCACCTTCAGGGAGGCAGTGGAAAGACTGCCCCACCGGGGCAGGGTCTATCTCCCCGATGCCTCCTACAGGGAGATGATGGAGTGGGCCTTGCCATCCAGGGGTCTTATGGAGTATGAAGAGGTCTCCAGGGCCATCGCCAATCAGCCCTGGGGTCACGTGGCCAGGCAATTCCTCAAGGGGGGCACGTGGAGAAACTTCAGGGTCAAATACCCGGAGGCCCATCAAATGTACGCCAGGATGCTGGAGGTGAGCCAGAAGGTGGCAGAAATGGATAAATCTTCCCATACGCTGGTCTCTAACCTTACTGGTACAGGGACCGGCGGGTGGCGAGCTCCACTCCCATCTATCGCTGGGGTCTGCCAGCAGGCCCAGAAGGAACTCTACCAGGCCCAGTGTAATGACTCCTACTGGCATGGTGTCTTTGGGGGACTGTATCTCCCTCACCTCCGCAGTGCCGTGTACCAGCACCTCCTCCTGGCCGAGTCTCTGTGCGACTCCGACACTGGGGCTCACGTGGAGGTCAGGGACTTTGACCTGGATACCCGTGAGGAGTTCAAACTCACCAACCCGCTCCTCAATGCCTACTTTAAGCCAGATAGGGGGGGACACCTCTATGAGCTGGACTATAAACCCAGGGGACTGAACCTCCTCAACACCCTTAGTAGACGGGAGGAGGCCTATCACAAAAAGATCCTTGAGGCAAGCCCTGAGACACATGCAAAAGGCGTTAAGAGCATCCATGACATCATCCCCCAGGTAGAGGAGGAACTCAAGCGGAGGCTACACTACGATGGCTACCTTAAGGAGGGGCTGATAGACCACCTCTTGTCACCCCAGGCTACCCTGGAGGACTGCCTCCAGGGGAGACTCACTCAACTGGGGGACTCCTTAACTGCACCCTACCAGTACCGATTTGAGGAAAGACCCGATGGGGTCAGCTTAAAACTTTATCGCCATTGTACCATCCAGGGGGAAAGGGACTCGTTATTGATAAGGAAGCAGGTGGATTTAGACGGCCTGACTCCCAGCCTTAACATTACTTACAGCCTGGCGAATACCTCAAAAAAGGAGATTGTGTGTAACTTCGGCGTAGAATTTAACCCCTCCATGTCGGCAGGGGAGGCAGAGGGGAGGTACTACTTATTGGACAATACGGAGAGGGTGGGGCACCTTGCCATCGCCGGGAGTTTCTCCCAAAAGAAAAAGGTCTCTCTGGTGGACGAGCACCTGGGTCTGAGGGTATCCCTGGAGTGGGACAAGGCGGCTGAATTATGGCTGATGCCCCTCATGACCGTATCCCAGAGCGAATCGGGCTTCGAAAAGGTGTACCAGGGTTCCACCGTCCTGCCCCTGTGGCGACTTTCTATGCGGCCAGGGGATAGATGGGAGTTACGTATAAAAGGGGGTGTAGAGGAGCTGGCCCCGTAGGGACAATTTCCGCCTGAGGCGAATCTGCCTCAGGCACGACATGAATTGCCCCTATAGTTATACGAACACACAAAAGTAAATGCTTGAAGGAACGGGCAAAGTAAAATATACTTGACTTAGGCGGCAACGCCGCCCTACGAACAAAGCGTAAGGTTAAGGGTCTGGCCATGAAATTAGTAGAATTATATCCCGCACGAAAAGAAGTAATCTCCAATATACAGAGGATAATCTCTTCCAGCCTCAATTTAAAAGACATCTACGCCTCCGTTGTAAGTGAATTAAAAAAGGTAATGGCCTTTGACAGGGTCAGCATCTCTATCCCCATAGAGGGGGATAACCAGGCCATTACCTTTGTGGCCTCCGTGACCAACACTATCAATATCTTTGAGGAGGGGAAGCCTTATCCCTTGAAGGGGAGCCTCCTGGAGGGAATCCTGCTTACGGGAGAGCCTATCATAGTAGAAGATACTAAGAGTGGCAGTCACAGTACCAATGGCCTCTTTTATAAGGCAGGGATACGGTCTCGCCTGGGGTATCCCCTGAAGGAAAGGGGGAGAGTTATAGGTAGCATTAATTTCAGCAGCATGGAGCCGCACCATTTCTCTACGGTCCAATTCCCCCTGTTAGAGGAGATATGCCCCCAACTGGCCATGATAACGGAAAACACCCTCCTTTTCGAGAAGGTCACGCTCTCTGAAGAAAGATACAAAGACCTTTATAACAATGCCAGACTTGCAGAAGAACAACTGCGTCAGGAGAAGGAGAAACTTGACTACGTCGTAGACGTACTCGGTATAGGCCTCTGCCTCATGGACAGGGGCATGAACATCCTCTGGGCCAATGCAAATCTCCCGAAGGTGTGGGGCCTGACCGAACTACCCAAAGGGGCCAGATGCCGGGACGTCTTTCAATGCACGGAGGCTTACTGCCCGGTAGCCAGGGCCCTTGAGGGTGCCGAGGGCCGTTACAGAGAGATAAAGGTGCTGGTCAAGGAGGGCAGGAGACGGTACATTGAGAATACTGCCATTCCCCTCCAGGACGAGAAGGGGGAGATGGGCCGAGTGCTAGTCCTCTCACGGGACATCACGCAGAGGGAAAAGAGGCTCAGGCAGCTCTCCCTCCTCAGGGAACTGGGGCAGGCCCTCCATGAGACGCTTCACATAGAAAAACTCCTCAACCTCATCCTCACCAGTGTTACGGCCGGACAGGCCCTGGCCTTTAACCGGGCCTTCCTGTTCCTGGTAAACGAGGAGAAGGGGTCAGTCTGCGGCAAGGCCGCCGTAGGCCCCTCCAGCGGAGAAGAGGCCGCCAGGATATGGCAAGACGTCTCGCAGAGGTACCCCACCCTGGAAGAACTCCTCAAGGAGGTAATGGAGAGGGAACCACTGGACTCGCCGCTCAACGTAAAGACCCGTCTACTGGTTTACCCCCAAAACAAGGAGGAGGAGATAGTGGTGAGGTGCGTCAAAGAGATGCGGTCCCAGGTGGTAAAAGAGGCGGCTACTGACCCCAGGGTAACCAGGGAGTTCTGGGAATTCCTTTGCTCCAAGGAATTCGTCTGCGTACCCCTTGTAGTAAAAGGGAGGGCCGTAGGGGTAATAGTAGCGGATAACCCCTACAGCAGGGAACCTATCACCGAGGACCACGTCCAACTGCTAAACATCTTTGCAGGGCAGGCGGCCCTTGCAATAGAAAACGCCGAGACCTGCGAATCCCTGGAAGAAAAGATAGAGCAGCTCAGGGAGACCCAGGAGAGGCTCTGCCGCTCGGAGCGACTCGTGGCCATGGGCGAGATATCCACCTATATTGCCCACGAGATCCGCAACCCCCTGGTGACCATCGGGGGCTTTGCACGCAGTATAGAAAAGACCAAACCA
>DATETB010000136.1:0-4191 GCA_035283825.1 Candidatus Brocadiales bacterium
AGACGCTTCGTGGAAGAACTCTTTAAGGCCTTTGTGGCCAATCCCAGACAGCTCCCCCCAGACTTCCAGGCCTGGGCGGAAAAAGAGGGCATACACCGGGGGGTCTGCGACTATATCGCTGGTATGACCGACCGCTATGCCCAGGACGAGTACCTCAGACTCTTCCATCCTTACGAAAGGGTGTAATTAATAATTACAAATTCCAAATTTGAAATTTGTAATCTGAAATTTTTATTGGTATGCCTAATGTCTCCGTCATAATGGCCGCCGCAGGGCTTGGTCTCAGGATGGGTGGGGCAGTAAAAAAGCCCTACCTGGAACTGGGAGGGAGGCCCGTCTTCCTCAGGAGCGTGGAGAAGTTCGTGGGGCTAAAGGTGACATCCGTCTCAGGTGGACTCCCAATAAATGTGACCGAGATAATCCTGGTGGTAGGCGGTGCGGAATTAGAGTACGTTACAGCACAATGGGGGGGTGTAATCTCTCAATATGCTACCCCTGTAAGGCTAGTCCGGGGGGGTGGGAGGAGACAGGACAGCGTCTACTGTGGCCTTCAGAGTTTGGGCGAGGATACGGAGATAGTCCTGGTCCACGATGCAGTGAGGCCCCTGGTCAGTAGTGAGGTAGTAAAATCGGTAATGAAAACGGCCTGGGAGAAAGGGGCAGTTATCCCTGCCGTACCCATCCAGGCCACGGTTAAAGAGGCGGACTCCCAGAACAGGATAACCAGTACCGTTAACAGGGGAGGCCTCTGGATGGCCCAGACCCCCCAGGGCTTCCGCAAAGAGATACTCCTCAGGGCCTACGATGCCCTGGCAGAGACCGGAGAAGAGGTTACTGATGACGCCCAGGCAGTGGAAAAACTGGGCTATCCGGTGGAGATAGTCCCGGGAGACCCCTCTAACATAAAGATAACCACCCCCGAAGACCTTAGATTGGCGATAGCCCTCTTACAACTAGTAGACAGCAGGTCAGCAGGCTGATTGCTGACTGCTGATTGCTGATAGCTGTCTACTGTTTGCTGTCTACTGTCTTCCCCAGTGCCTCCTGGATTAAGGTCTGTGTGCGTAACGTGGCCTCGCAGCCCGGTTCTATCTCCAGAGAGGACTGGCAACACTCCAGGGCCTCATTGAATCTGCCTAACTCCCGTAACACCTCGGCCTTATCCCTCAGTGCCTCCGCAAAGCGCGGTGTCCGTTCCAGGGCCAGGTCGTAACACTTCAGGGCCTCAGCATCCCTCCTGAGATGGTGGAGGAGGTGTCCCATATTGTACCAGGCGCTGGGAGAGTGGGGGTCTACTTCCACTACCTGTTCAAAACACTCCAGGGCCTCCACGTATCTCTCCATCTCCTTAAGAGTGGTACCCTTGTTGAACCACACCTCCTGAGACACTGGCGCTATCTCAAGGGCCTGATCATAGGCCGCCAGGGCCTCCTGGTATCTCTTGAGACCCGTCAGGGCATTACCCTTTCCATTCCAGGCGTAGACGTCCTTGGGGGCCAACTCCAGGGTCTTTTCATACATCTCCAGTGCCTCGTCGTAGCGTTTCATGGTCATCAGGGTATTACCCTTCCCACTCCACGCAAAGGCGTACTTAGGGTCCAGTTCCAGGGCCTTATTGAAACATCCCAGGGCCTCCTCATTCCTGCACAGGGCGGCCAGGGCATTGCCTTTGTTATTCCAGGCGTGAATGAGTTGGGGGTCCTGTTTTAAGACCTTGTCATAGCCCTCCAGGGCCTCGCCGTAGCGTCCTGCAGAGGCAAAGAGGTTGGCCTTCTTGAATAGGGCAACTATGTCCTCCTCCGGAAAAATCGGGTCTGGTTGAAGGAGATGACAGAGGAGTAAGATTGATAGTGCACAAATCGTTCTCATGACCTTCTTTTCTTCAGGGTGCTATAGTATGCCACATGCTGGAGAGGTCTTCCAGGCGGCCGCTGAAATCCTTGAGATTGGAGAAGACGTTCTGCATCTTTTCGTTCGTATCTGTGAGGCGTTTGGACAACCCCTTCAATATCAAGAGTGAAAACTCTGGACTCCTATTTAAGAGCTCATTAAAGCCTTTTTCGTCCAGGAGCCACAGGGTACAGTCTGTAATGGCCAGGGCGTCGGCCGAATGGGGCCTTCCTGCAATGAGGGACATCTCTCCGAAGAACTCATTGGGTCCAAAGGTGGCCAGGTCTATGTCATTTCTAGTATCAGGTATCCGTTTAAGGATCTTTACCCGCCCCGACTCTATTAAATACATCCCTCTAGCTGGTTCCATCTCCGAAAAGATAACGACGTTGGCCTTGTAAAAGACCTTCTTTGCTGGGATTTCCTTTGACTTCAGTTTGTCTATGAAACTTGCCATTGCTTTTGTCCCTTTCGTTGAAAAAGTATCTTCCCCAGCCCATTTCTAGCCCTTAGTCCCTCCCAGAGGAGTTCAACGAGAGGGTTAATATAATCCTTTAATTCTCTCTTTACAATCCCCATCCTCCTGTAGTCCGGGAGCTTGGTGACAGCCCCAATGATGAAGGCTACCGCCAGGGGAGGCTCTACCTCTTTCAGTTCCCCCGACCGGATGCCTTCCACTATGATTTTCATGAAGAAGTCCATGGGTTTGGGTGTACGGGGCGAGAGGTAACTTAATTCATGGTGAGAGGCCTGGAGGAGGAATCTGTAGACCATTGGTTCCTTTTCCGCAAAGGTGTAGAAGGCGCCAATGGCCCTCTTGAGCCGCAGTTTAGCACCCTTGAACCCCTCTATCTCTGCCTCCAGGCAGTCCTTGAAGTGTTTCATATTCGTGCAGAACAGTTCCTCGGCCAACTCCTCTTTACCCTTCCAGTGACGATAGAGGGCACCCTCAGCTACCCCCGCCTTTCCGGCGATGTCCTTGACGGTAGTGGCCCTTACCCCCTTTTCTGCAAAGAGTTCCAGGGTGGCCCTGAGTATCTCTCGCCTCTTGGTCCCCTGCCGCTTTCTTTTTTCTTTAACGAGTACTTCGCCCATGAGAGGTCCTATTTTAACAAATTCTTCTAAAATAAAAAGGGAGAACCTTTCCTGGGTGGCTGGGCCACCGCAGAAAGAGGTTCTCCCCTTAAAGATAGGCCTTTTGGGGGCATCATCCCCACGTTACAAGGGAACTCCAGAGGGTGGAAAGGTCTTCCATCCGCTGTGTAAACTCTGCCATCTGCTCGGTGGTGTCCCTCATCTTGACCTGGAGTTCTTCGAGTCTCTTTATAAGGCACTGTATCACCAGCCGTGCGAATTCCGGACTCTTGGTTACCGCCTCACGGAAGGTCTCCCTATCTATCTGCCAGAGGGTGCAATCTGTTACGGCCCTGGCATCAGCGGTCCTCCTGGACTTCGCCATAGCACAGGAGATGATCCCAAAGAATTCCTCTGGTCCAAGCAGGGCCAGGCTTATCTCCCTGCGGATCTCAGGCACGTTCCGTGTTATCCGCACCACACCGGCCTCTATGAAATACATCCCGTTGGCGACGTCCGTTTCAGAGAAGATTGGAGCGCCGGCATGGAAGTCTAACCTCTTTACGGGCACTTTATTCTTATTAAAACATTCCGCAAATATAGTCATCCCTCTCTCCTTTGTCGGGGGGTGGCCCAGCCACTTTCACCGATGGTGGTCTTGCCACCCGACCGTGCTAGTGAATCGGCACTTTTGAGATAAGAAAGTATCCCTGTGTCTTTCATCAGCCTAGTCCCCCCATCGGGGCTAAGGAGTGCCATAGAGAAGAGAGGTCCTCCATCCGGCTAGTGAACTCCTTCAGATGTCCTGACATCTCCTCCATCTGCTCGTTCAATGCCTCCAACCTCCTCACTAGACCGTTTATGAGGAGTAAGGAGAATTCTGGACACCTATCCACGGCCTCCCCGAAGGCCCTCTTATCTATTTCCCACACAGTGCAGTCTGTTAAGGCAACGGCATCGGCCAGGCGGGCCCTGCCTGAACTGAAGGATAAGATACCAAAGAAGTCTTCTGGTCCCAGGGTAGCCAGGTTTACCTCCCCATCCGTTTGGGGCGTATGCTTCATTATTTTTACCTGCCCCGACTCAATGAAATACATCCCATTGGCTGGGTCTGTCTCAGCAAAGATCTTATTCCCGGCCAGATAAGAAAGCCTCTTTGCGGGTATATCCTGCCCTTTTAGGTAAGTAGCTAGTCCTACCATGTCCTGTCTCCCTCCTTTCCCCGTT
>DATETB010000137.1:0-11220 GCA_035283825.1 Candidatus Brocadiales bacterium
CGTTGCAACGTGCCCCTACTTTACCTCCAGATGGTCTGTCTATAATATTCCTTTTACGCCACTTTTCAACGTCTGGGGGGCAGGGGTTAGGGGGTTATTATACTCTGGCATTCACATCCTTCTCAAACACAAGCTCCCCTCTATCCCAGGGCTTGTTCAAGGGGTCATCAACAGTGTCTTAAGTCTTCTTCTAGAAAAAACCTGTCGTAGTGTCCGAACTTGTGTCTGAAGGTCAGAATCCACCCTTGACAGGGCCTCCAATATTTAATAACCTCTATTGCTTTTGGGTATTGCAAAAAAAGAGGGTAGCAGGCTTTCCGCCTGAGGCGGAAGGCCCTCAGTTGAATCGGCCACCCCCAACAAAAAGGAGGGCGACTTGAAGGTAAATATAAGGAGGAGTTCCTTAAAGAAGAGAAAGCAGACTAGTTTCTTGAAGAGGATGAGGACAAAAGGTGGTAGGAACATCATAAAGAGGAGGCGGGCTAGAGGACGGGAGATATAGAAAGTAAGGGCGACCCGGCGGGTCGCCCCTACATATTTCTTTTTTTATCATCAAAAAAGGAAAGAAGTTATTCTTCTACTATAATAATAGCCTCAACCGGGCACTCTTCAACGGCCTTTCTACAACTGGCCTCCGCATCTCGTGGTACAGGGTTAGCTATGACTATACTCTTGTCACCTTCCATCTTGTATACCTCGGGACTGGTGGTCACACAGAGTTCACATCCAGTGCAAATATCTGGATCAATCTTAACGCGCATCAGCCTCCTCCTTTTCTACAGTCACTGTATTTCTGTGGACAGGACGTAATGTCAAAATTATAAAGTCAACTTCCATAAGCTGTCAATTACAAATTACCCTAATAAGATAAAAAAAATCTCCCAGCCTCCTGACAACACGACATGTCAGCTGAGATTCTTCGCTTCGCTCAGAATGACAAGTCGTGCTATGTAGACTTTTGCAGAGCTCTCAGAGTGTCAAAGGCAGGGATTTAGTAAAGGGGTAAGGATGTCGGTCTAAGCAGTGCCGGCGGATATACTGTCCAGCCTGACCCCCTCAACCCTTATCTCAGGTGCTATTACGGCCTCTTCTGCTGACCAGACCTGGATGGCCTTCTTCTCTCTTCCCACTGACACTATATTTTGTAGTACACGGTTAATATTATCATTAATCCGTACGGCATTGGGCTTGAGGGGGGTGGAAATCTGACCGTCCTTAATAAGAAAACTGTCACCTATGACAGTGCTGGTGAAATCCCCTGCCGCCAAGCCGTTTATTGGATACGTGTACCAGATACGTCCGATGTAAACCCCTTCCTTTATCCCTCGGAAGAGTTCTTCCGTAGTCGCCTCCGGCCTCCCTTCAAGCACCAGGTTAGTGGGGAATACCCCGGCCTGCATCTCATAGGTCCTTCCCAGCCCGTGGAACCTGAAGCCATTTCTCGGGACGAAGGTGGCAACGTTGCTACTGAACTTCCTGCCCAGGTAGTGGTTGGCAAGGAAACCTACCAGATTGCCTTCCTGTACCAGGTCTGTCCTCCCTGTGGGGAGGCCCTCACAGGTAACCTTCTTACTGCCAATCTGTCCTGGCAGGGAGCCGTCGTCGTAAATACTTAGATTGGGCGCCGTCACCCTCTGCCCTAATTTACCCAGGAATGGGGTATTGGAGGCATTAACGGTAGTAAGGCTCAGGGATGGGGCAATGACGTTGGCCATCATATCTGTGATGGGCTGACTGCCGAACACTACCTCGTAACGCCCAGGGGGGAGTCGCTTTCCCCCTATAGTCCTTATGGCACTCAAGGCGGCCTCTCTGCCGGCTAGGGCAGGGTCAAAACCCGCCAGCTTCGTACTGGTAGCCCAACCAGTCCCTTTCACGCCCTCTTTTTCTACCATAGTGGTGATGGCCACCGTAAGGATGGTAGAGACGTCAAAGGTATCTATCCCTGTGGTGCTTTTTATCGCAACCAGTTCCTTCAAGATGCATACGTCTCCCCCTACGATAATGGATTCCTTAATCCCCGCCTCTTGGAAGGCCCTCAGTGCCCCTTCCAGGGCCTTCCAGCCTAAGTCCACGGCTTCTTTGTCTGAGATATCCAGTATGGCAGGGTCGTGGTAGTCTACCAGGGTGGGGCTACCTGCAGGCGAAGGTAATGAGCGGAAGTCCGGGTCGTAGAATCTACCCCTCTTGGCCTTACGGAAGGCCTCCATGACCCCCCTGGGCCTCAGCTCGTTGGCCTGAGAGCCAAAACCAAGACTTGTCTTGCCCCTGTCACTAAAGGCCGACGATACCGCTATCCCCGAAAACTGGGACGACTTGGGTTCCTGTAGACCTCCGGAAGGGATGTCTGAGGTATAATTGAGCCTCATGGTGATAAGCTCATTCCAGGAGGCGAAGACCTCTATCTCCGTCTTCTCCTGCTTTACACTATCCAGGCCCTTCTGGACGCACTCTCTGAGGTCTTCCAGTCTCATCTGGTATATTCCCCCGTTAACCTGGCCTTGCCTCTCAGGGTAGGACCGCCGTTTCCTACCCGCATGACCTGCATGGGCTGTCCTTTACCGCAATTTGGTATGGGGAGGACTACGAGGTCGTTCCCCACCGCATCTATGCTCATAAGGAACTCCCTGGAGTCTGAGGTTATACCCCCGCCCCTGTAAAGCCTTGTCAGCCTCCCATTTTCTATCTTGTATACCTTCTGGGCGGACATGCGGAAGTTCTCCCTGGACTCGCTGATGGAGGGGATACGGTGGTTTACGACGTAATAGCCCTCTTCCACCTCGGATAATATGTCCTGGGGGTTACGGTCTCCCTGGGCAATCACCGTGTTAGTCATCCTCACCAGGGGGACGTAGTGGCAGGCAGTGGCCCGCATTGAACCGTTGGGTTCCTGGGCGAGGATGGCCGCAGTCTCCCTGCTATTCATAAAACCCCTGAGGATCCCCTTTTCAATGAGCGTTACCCGCCTGCCCGGGACGCCTTCTGCATCGTACTTGTAATTTCCATAACCCTCCAGGGTGGGGTCAGAGAAGGCAGTTATCAGGGGGGAGGCCACCTGTTTGCCAAATTCGTTGTCGTCCAGTCTCCTGAGCAGCCATGACCTTCCCGCATAGGCCGTCTCCATCTTCAGGGCCCTATCAGCCTCCGTGGGGTGACCAATTATCTCATGCACCAGGAGGGTATTAAAGTGGGGTTCCGTTACTACCGTAACGGGCTCCTCCGTGGAAGGGAGGAACTCCGCCCCGGCAAGTTCCGCAGTGTCCCTGGCCCTTTCCAGGGCGAAGTCCAGGAAACTCTTATTATATACGTTTTTGCCCCTTACCGCCTCCCAGCCCCCGTGACTGCCAATGTGGTCTATAAAGCTCTCAGGTATGGCACTGCCCTTCTGGGCCACCACCAACAGGGTGGCGTTGGTAAGGGCATAGGCCTGGTCTAGTTCTGTCCCCTCCGTGCTGAGGAATAACTCCCTTGTCAACCCGGTAGCCATCATCAGGAAGGCAAATCTCATCTCTGGAGAGACGGACTTTGCCTGCCTGGTTATGTTCATGGCCTCGCTTAGCACCTCCTTAGTGGATATCTGCCGTGGGTCTTCTTCAAATCGGGCAGTTACCGTATCCTTACGTACCTCTACGGGGGCGAGCCTGACGGGGGACAGGGCTGGGGCCAATTCCCTCAGGGCCTGCTTCCTATGGGAACTGGCTATCGCCCGTTGGTAGGCCCTGTCTATCCCCTGTCTGAGGGTCTTCCACAAGGCCCTCCCCCCCAGTTCTGCCTTGTTCAGGGGCTGGGCATAGTATCCCCAGGCTTCTGTTTGGGGTGACCCGGCTATTACCCTCACGCCAAAGGAGGAGTGGACGTCTTCCCTGGCAATCTTCGGGTTGCCGTTTTCGGAGCTGGCAGTACGGGTCTCCACCAGTCCTACCCTGAGGTCTGCATACCGGCAGTCCTTCAGAGACCTGGCATAGTCTATGGCCTCTCTGATACCGCTCTTTGCCCCTTCCAGGGCCTCTATCCCAAAGATATTTTTCATAAGCCAGCAGTCAGCACACAAACCTTTTCAGAGGTCTCTTATAATAGAAATCCCTTTTCACTTCCATAAAAATCTCGTTTTGCCATGTAGAGTATACGGACATGGGTTACACTTTTTAGTAGGGGCACGTTGTCCGCCTGAGGCGGATGCCCCTACTAGGAATGTAAGGGGGCTTTGCCCCTCGTGTCCGCCCCAGGCGGACTTCCTCAAAGGGGGAAAAGAAAAATAAATATCTTGCTTTAAGTAAAGAAGTACCTTAAGATTACGGAACTTGCGTCCGCCTTAGGCGGATACGAACTCATGTACTAAGTTCAGATATATATTGAAAAATATCTATTGAAAAAGGTTATGACTTGTAGTATACATACACTGATGTTTTTAAGCCAGGGAGACCTATGAAGACTATAAGAATTATGGTATCTATAGCCTTTTTGTATTCCAACATTGGATGCCTGGCTCAGAGTTCAAACCCCATGTTGAGTAAGAATTCCCCGCCGGCTACAGTAAAAAATTCCCCACAAGGGAGTTCTCCTACCGTAAATGTGGACCCCCAGGATGAGGAAGAGGCCAGGTTCCTGGAGGCATTGGAGACAGATATACAAGGCAAGCTTGAGCAGGACAAGAAAATAAAACTCAAGGGGTTCTATATGCGGAGGGCAAAGAGGTTTTTCTACGAGGGGAACACGGAGAAGGCGAAGGCTGAACTACAGAAGGTATTGGAGTTAGACCCCCTTTCTAATGAGGCAAAGGTCTATATGAGTGTAATTGAGACGGGGCAGAAAGAGCTAGTGATGAACGTCCCTTCGGACGGGGATACGGTAATCCCCACCCTGCCAGAGTACAAGATAAACATGAACGATACCCTGGACGTCTCAGTTTGGGGTTACGATGAACTCCGACTTACGGACGTGATAGTGAGACCCGATGGCAGGATATCCTTTCCCCTGGTAGGTGACGTCTGGAGCCTGGGGCTTACGCCTCGTGAACTAAACGAACGCCTTACGAAGGAATTATCGGAATACGTAAAGGAACCCAAGGTGTCAGTGGTGGTGAAGCACTTTGCTAAACCCCAGGTCGTAGTCTTTGGGGAGGTGTGGAGACCTGGAATGTACGACGCCTTTGGGGGACAGAAGTTGATAGAAATCCTGGCCAAGGCAGGTGGACTCACTGGTAAGGCAAAGAGTGACAATATTTTTTTGGTACATCAGACAACGGACGGTCCTGAAATCTCTACCGTCAGCATCCAGGACGCCATTACGAACAACACCGCAGTGAACCACATGGACCTGGTCTATGTACCAACACGAGGCACAAACTTTACTGAAGTTATTGTCATGTTGCTTGCACCCGCGGCATATACTATGTCCTCTGCGGCCTCAGCGGCCGCGAGCATCCGAAGTAGCCTTTTGATCGCTCCCTAAGTAGCGGGTAGTAAGATGGAGCTATAAGATAAAGTAGGGGCAGGGTCATGCCTGAGGCAGATCCGCCTCGGCGGACTTGCCCAGGCCCTATCAAGTGGAGCTATAATACAAACGCAGGGCGTATAACGTTACCCAAAAGGGACGATAAAGATGGAAAAGATTCCTTCACGCACAGAGCTTATCCTTTGGGATTATTTACTGGTAATCCGGAAGCGGCTAGTGTGGATTCTCCTTGCCTTCTTTTGCACACTAGGGGGGGGTATCTTCTACACCTTCACTATCACCCCCATCTATCAGGCCCTGGCTACCGTGAGGATTACAGAACGTAAGTCCTCTGTAGAGGCCATTTCTACCATCGCCATGTGGACGTATGCGAACCCCATTGAGAGTGAGGTGGAGATGATAACCAGTGCGGCGGTGATGGAAAAGGTAGCCCGGAAATTGGGCCTTTTAAAGGAGGATGCCACCCCAAAGGAGGTAGAAAGTCAAACCGGTTTTATACGGGGGGTTGTCTCAGCCAAGCCAGTGCGTGACACGGACGTGATAAGGATATTTGCCCGCCACTCGAGTCCTACTCTAACTGCCAGGATAGCTAATACCACGGCAGAGGTATACATAAAAGAAGATTTCCAGAGAAAAATTAAACAGGCCAGGTCTGTTAGAGAATACATAGAGGAGCAGGTAAAAATAGTGAAGGAGAGGCTTTACCATCTGGAGGAGGAACTGAAACAGGCCAAAGAGAGCGGAGAGATAACGGGGATGGGGGTAGCCCTTATAACAACACTCTCTGCCCTGGAAAGGGAGAAGTCAGAACTCCTGGCAAAATACACCATAAGACATCCTAGGGTGGCGTCTATAGAAGACCAGATTAAAGGTATAGAGAAGCAGTTGCAGACGCTACCAGAAGCAGAGATGCGGCTAGCCAGGATGGTGAGAGAGATGGACGTCCAGGGGAGTATATACGGAGAGCTTATGACGAAGTTGGCCGAGGCCCGTATTGCCGAGGCGGAGAAGGTGGAAGAAGTACAGATGCTTGACCGTGCCTCTATACCCACAAGGCCGATAAAGCCAAAGATGCTGCCTAACGCTGGGGCCGGGGCCGGGGCCGGGATAGTCCTGGGGTTTCTCATAGCCTTTCTGTTAGAGAGCCTTGATACCTCGCTAATAACTATTGAGTCAGTGGAGGCATTAACGGGGCTTCCCGTCCTGGCGGTTATTCCCTTTATCAAGATTCCGAAAAGGAAGGGGAGATCAAAGAACCACCCTGCCAGAGTAGGCAAGAATATTTTGCAAATACGACAACAACTGGTACTCTTCCAGAAGGTAGACGACCCCATTCTGGAGGCCTATCGTACCCTGAGGACCAATATACAGCTCAAGAGACAACCCCATCAAAAGGTCATCCTCTTCACAAGTTCTCTTCCTGTGGAGGGTAAGACTGTTAGCGTATGTAATCTGGCCATAACCATGGCCAAGAACCGGTTGAAGACCCTCCTGGTAGATGCAGATTTCCGGAGGCCAGACGTCCACACTGTCTTCGGCATCCCCAGGGAACCAGGCCTCGGCGACGTATTAACAGAAACTTGCAATCTTGAAGACAGTATAAGGACTTTTGTTGATGTGGCAATTGGGAATTTTAACCTGGATATAGCTGATGCCGAGGGACTGGACTACCTGCACATCATAACTTCAGGTTACTACACCGGCAACCCTGCAGAACTCCTGACTTCAACCAACTTAGAGGCATTCTTACAAAAGGTCAGGAGCCGATACGATATAGTGATACTGAATAGCCCACCGGTGCTGCTGGTTACTGACCCGGTACTTTTAAGTTCAAAGGTGGACGTTGTCGTAATAGTATACAAGGTGGGGAAGACCTCAAAGGAGATACTCCTGCGTGCAAAAGAGGAACTGGAAAGGGGAAAGGGGACCATCCTGGGAATAGTGCTAAATAACGTGAAACCCCGTATGGGGATGTACCCCTCCCAGTATCATCAGTATAAATACGGTTACGGGACTAGGAAGTAGGAAGGCTGGAAAATAGTCTTATGGGTGGTCTAATAGCCTTCTGCGTCACAAGGGGATCCCCTTTTCAGCCAGTCCATTGAATTTACCCATCGTTGCCTTCGTGACCTGGGCAGGTTTAGTGCCTGGCCACCGGCCAGTCCTTGAGGGCCTTTTCGGTCAACTCGCCCCTCCTGAACCGTTATAAAAGGCCTTTTAACCAAAAGTCTTGATTCCAGACCCCTTAAAACCTCACAAACTCCTTAGAACACTTGGTCAATGTCTTTTTTTGGGTTAGCTTAAAGCCCTTGACTCTGTGTAGATAAAGAAGTACAATCGGTTCGAAACCTTTAAGAGGAAAGGAATTCTCTTGGATATAATCGTCACGGGGAAACATTTGAACATCACCGACGCTATAAAGAGTTATGCGGAAAAGAAGGCAAGAAAATTAGAGAGGTACTTTGATAGGGTTATCCGCATCCAGGTCAACCTGGACGTGGAAAGCGAGCGGCACACGGCAGAGATGATACTCTCGGCCCCAAGAGGCTCTATGCTAATCGCAGAGGTGACCGACCATGACATTTATGTTTCCATAGATAGGGCAGTAGATAAACTAGAGAGACAGCTTACCCGCCACAAGGAGAAACTCTATCAGCGGAGGACCAAGAAGGGGATTCCACCGGCTCCAGAGGAAATGGCAGAAGAGGGTTCTTCTACACTGTAAGGCCACGTTTCCATGAGCTCTCTCCCAAGAACCTTTCCTAGAAAGGCACTTTCCCGGTCGGAGGATTAGATGAAATTAATGGACTTCCTGGTGGAGGAGGCAATAGTCTTTGACCTAAAATCCAGTGATAAATCAGGGGCCCTGAGGGAGATGGTGGAGGCCCTGAAGGGCGCCCAGAAGGTTTCCTCCAAGGAGATGGAAAACATCCTGGAGGCCCTGGCAAAGAGAGAAAAATTGGGAAGTACCGGTATCGGGGGAGGGGTAGCCGTACCCCACACAAAACATGTCAGTATCACTAGATTGATGGGGACCCTGGCGCGCTCCAAGTCAGGAGTGGAATTTGATGCCCTGGACGGCGAACCTGTGCACCTCCTCTTCTTGTTACTCTCTCCGAGTGAATCTTCCAGCAGCCATCTGTCCGCCCTGGAAAGGATAGCCACCATCATAAGAGATAGCGATTTTAGAAGGTTCATATCCATGGCCCAGACTAAAAAAGAGATGTTAGAAATTCTCAAAGAGAAAGATGGTTACCGCCTCTAAGCCCCTCCAGGAAAATCCGGCCCTGCAGTGCCAGTGCAGTATACTTAACGTAGACGGTTTACATGCAAGACCGGCTACGCGTTTCGCCAAGACTGCCAACCAGTTCGCCTCCGAAATAAGGGTGGCGGCAAAGCATAAAGAGGTTAATGGCAAGAGCGTCATAGAACTCCTCACCCTGGGGGCTGAAAGGGGCACAGACATACGCATAACGGTTAGCGGGCCGGACGCCCACGAGGCCCTCCGTGTCCTGGAGGCCCTGGTTAGTTCTAACTTTGACGAACAGGTGATGCTGACCAAAAAGGGCATTGCCCTGGCCCCAGGCGTGGTGGTGGGGAAGGCCCACATCCTGGAGGGTAAGGAATACTGGATAGTACGCAGTTTCATCTCAGAGGAGCAGGTGCCCAACGAGATAAAGAGGCTGGAAAAGGCCATCCGGGAGGCCAAGCAGGAATTGCGGGAGCTGGAAGGGAAGGTCTCTTCCCGTTTAGGCCACGAGGTGGGCACCATCCTGGGCGTCCACAGGACAATCCTCCAGGACCACCGCTTGAGAGAAGAATTTACAACTAAAATAAGAGACTTGCGCGTAAAGGCCGAATTCGCCATTTATAGTGTGCTGAGAAATTACATAAAAGAGTTTCAGAGTATAGACGACACTTACTTGAAAGAGCGGGCAGGCGACATCCTGGATATAGAAGACCGTCTCTTAAGGATACTCGGAGGAGAAAAGAGGGAGACCCTCGGACACCTGAATGAAGAGGTGGTACTTATCGCCCATGACCTCACCCCCTCAGAGACGGCCTCCCTGGACACCACCAATATAAAGGGTTTTGCCACTGAAGTAGGAGGAAGGACCTCGCACACGGCCATCCTGGCCAGGACACTGGGCATCCCAGGGGTGGTGGGACTGGGCCGCATTACCACCGACGTCTATCAGGGAGACCCCGTCATCATAGACGGCAACAGGGGCATTGTCATCATCAGGCCGGATGAGGACACCCTTGAGGAGTACCAGAAAAAGGAAAAGACTATACGGGTCTTTGAATCCAGGCTTACCCAACAGCTTAAGGACCAACCGGCAGAGACCCCCGATGGCCGGCAGATACAAATCTTTGCCAACATAGATTTCCCCAAAGAGATAGAGGTCTTCCTCCGATACGGCGCCACCGGAGTGGGACTCTACCGTACCGAGTATCTGTTCCTGGAGTGCAGGAACAGCCCCACGGAAGAAGACCACTATAACGCCTATCTATCAGCCAATAAGGAGCTAAAGAACCTTCCCCTTATAATAAGGACGCTGGACCTGGGCGCGGACAAGTTCGGAGACGGCTACAAAGAGGCCAACCCCTTCCTAGGGTGCCGCTCTATACGCTACTGTTTTGACCACCCGGAACTCTTCCTGACCCAGTTGAAGGCACTGCTCAGGGCCTCTGCACTGAACAAGGACCTGAAAATACTCTTCCCCCTCATATCCAGCCTGGCAGAACTGCGGCAGGCAAAGGCAATGGTGCAGGAGACCATGGAAGTCCTCTCCGGGAGGGGCGAGGCCTTCAATGAAAAGATACCTGTAGGGGCAATGATAGAGGTGCCTTCCTCCGTGTTGATTGCAGATAGCCTGGCCAGGGAGGTTGATTTCTTCAGCATCGGGACCAATGACCTGGTGCAATATTCCCTGGCCATTGACAGGGACAACGAAAAGGTGGCCTCCATGTACTGCCCCGCCCACCCGGCCATCCTCAGGCTATTGAAGATGTGCACAGAGGTGGCAGAAGATAACAACATCCCCGTGGCCATGTGTGGAGAGATGGGCAGCGAGCTTGAATACATCATCCTCCTCCTGGGCCTGGGCCTTCAGCAACTCAGCATCTCTTCCCCCGTCCTAATCCCTGCGATTAAGAAGATTATCCGCAGTATTACTTATGAGGAGGCTAAGGAGATAGCTGAGAAGGTCTTAAGGTTTACCCAGCCGGAGGAGTCCATTAATTACCTGAAAGAAGTTACCGACAAAATTATTCCTGTACTTTAGTAATCAACGGGTTTCACTCTTGTAGGGACTCTTGTAGGGACAGGGCTTTAGCCCTGTCCAAGAGATGGACAGACCTAAAGGTCTGTCCCTACTAAAGCCCTGTCCCTACAACTCGGACCCTGAAAGAGGCAAGAAGATAATAGTAAGATTGAGATTTCAGAAGAAGGGGACCCTGAGGTTCATATCTCATCATGACCTGATGAGATTACTAGAAAGGGCCCTGAGGAGGGCAGAACTTCCCATCAAGATGACCCAGGGATTTAACCCCAGGCTCAGGATGTCTTTCCCCCTGGCCCTGGCCCTGGGTATAGAGGGGCATGAGGAGATAGTAGAGCTAGAACTCTCCCAATGGTTGTCCCCCAAGACCCTGGTGGAGCAATTGAAGGCACAGCTCATGGAAGGGTTGGATATAATCTCGGCAGAGGTTATAGCCCCTTCCTCTTCCAGAGTGGAAGAGATAGTGTATCAGGTGCAGTTC
>DATETB010000138.1:0-3566 GCA_035283825.1 Candidatus Brocadiales bacterium
CAATGACGCTCAGCGTCCCTTTACGACCCTCGGAGCCCAGACAGAGGACGTTCCCTGCCCTCTCGTAGAAGGTGGCGAGGCGACTGCCCAGATAGGGGGGGAATCCCTCCTCCCCGGGCATCTCTTCAAGACGCCCTGAGATTTCCCGCATGGCCTCTGCCCAGCGGCTGGTTGAATCAGCCATGAGGGCCACGTGGTAGCCCATGTCCCTGTAGTACTCTGCTATGGTGATGCCCGTAAATATGGAGGCCTCCCTGGCCGCCACGGGCATATTGGAGGTGTTAGCCACAAGGACCGTCCTCTCCATCAAAGGGCGACCGCTCCTGGGGTCTTTTAGTTCAGGGAAGGATAAGAGCACGTCGGCCATCTCGTTGCCCCTCTCTCCACAGCCCACATAGACGATAATATCGGCATCCGCCCACTTGGCCAGTTGTTGTTGAATCACCGTCTTGCCGCTCCCGAAGGGCCCTGGTACGCAGGCAGTACCTCCCTTTACCACTGGGAACAAGGTGTCAAGTATCCTCTGCCCCGTTACGAGGGGTTCATCGGGTGGGAGTTTCCTGTGGGTTGGCCTGGGTTGTCTTACCGGCCATCGCTGTAGGAGGGTGACTTCGTAGTGGTGACCCGCCGGGTCGCCACTACCATCTATCCTTGCGATGACCTCCTCCAGGGTGGCCTCCTTTTCCTCAATGTAAGTCAACTCCCCCTCCACCCCGAGGGGTACCATGACCCTGTGTTCCACCAGGGGAGACTCCCTGACCGTGCCGAGGACGTCGCCCGGAGCTACCCTGTCCCCCTCCTTTGCGGTGGGCTGGAAGTGCCATTTTTTGTCCCTGGATAGGGGTGGATACCCTGCCCCCTTGACGATATAGGATCCCATGCGGGCATTGATTACGTCCAGTGGCCGCTGGATACCGTCAAAGATGGCGCCGATGAGCCCTGGACCCAGTTCCACGCTCAGGGGTTCGCCTGAGGGATAGACGGGCTGTCCGGGGCCTATCCCTTCCGTCTCCTCGTATACCTGTATGGAATAGTTCGCCCCCCGGATTTCTATGACCTCCCCCAGGAGTCTCAGTTTCCCTACCCTGACCATGTCAAATATCTTTGTCCCGGCCAGGCCATTGGCCACCACCAGGGGGCCGGCTACCCTTGTAATTACCCCTTCAGACTTGGTTGTACCTTCAGTCATGTCGTTATCCGGGCATGATAAATTTCTTACTCTTACACTGCAAGAGTAACCACTTGGTAGTAAGGGGCGGCTTTGAGATTGAAAATTGGAAATTGAAAATTTTAAATTTAAGATTTACAATTTCCATTTTACAATCCTCCGGTAGCTCCCTCCAGTATGTCTATCCCGATGGCCGTCTTGATTAGGGCCGCCGTCTCGCTGATACCTGTACCGCAGCTCCCCCGATGGGTGGGCAGTACGAGGATAGGGATGTGACTCCTGGCCATGTAAGGACTGAGGACACCTGCCCCTACTACGGCCTCGCTAACGATTATGAGAGAAGGAGTTCCTTCGCTTCGCTCAGGACAGGCATGGACTGCCCTGTCAAGGGCAGGTATAAGCTCATGGGCAGAGGTAATAGGCATAAGCCGTATCCCCCATACCCCGAAGGGGAGGATGTCGTCTTTATACCCTATAGCTACGACGTTAGACATAGCCCTTACGCAGTCTCCGGTTGATGTCCTCTGGGGGGGCGCCCTGTAGTCTTCCTCCGATGGCTAACCTCAGGTTAATGGTCTCGGTCTCCAGCCCTTTGAGGTATCCGAATACCCTCTCAGGCCCGAAGACAAATAATCTAGCGGCCTCTAGCCTCTCCATGAGGGTATCTTCTACCGTTTTTTCATACCCGGGCAGGGACGGGGTAACCCCACCCCTACTTACCTTTGTACTGGCCCTCCGTGAGAATAAGATACCCATAAGTTTCTGATATTCAAGGCTGTAGTTTATTATGAATGGGGAGGCAGTCCTTTCTGCCAGCTGGGGGAGACAGGAGAGATAGGTCCCGTCCAGGATTAGGTCAACGAGGCCAGGGTTTTCTGAAATTTTCTCCAGGTGCCCTTTCAGGTCTTTTACGGCCGTCAGATACATCCCCGTTTGCCACACAAAAAGTTCCGTATTCTGAATGAGGGTCTCCCAGGTCTCGTCA
Organism: Candidatus Brocadiales bacterium; assembly: GCA_035283825.1. GTDB lineage: Bacteria > Planctomycetota > Brocadiia > Brocadiales > Bathyanammoxibiaceae > 2-12-FULL-52-36. The sequence continues at coordinate 2,154 of DATETB010000138.1, forward strand.
GTATAAGGACTTGGGAAGGGGGTGGGACGGCTGAGGCCAAACAGTCTTTCTTTCAGGAAGTTTTTCAGATTAATGAGGTCATATCTGGTCTGGAGGAGTTCCCATACCACCAGTGTGGGTGAGAGTTCCTTTACTTCCTGGAGGAGGCGGAAGAAACGGCGCTGGAGGATTTCCTCAAAGTTCAGCACGTCTTCTGGTGTGAGAAAGTCATCCCTCAGTGGTAACTCCTTGAGGGATGTTAGTATCTCTTTAGGTCCTTCCGGCAGGAGGAGGCGTTCAAAAGAATCTCTTCTCAGGAGGTCGTTCTCCAGGGCGCATATCCTCCCTGAGAGGAAGCACCATGCGTGGGGGTCTATCTCTCTCTTTGGCAGGGCGAAAAGTGTATTCATAGACTCCTTGAGAACTCTGAGAAAGTCCAGTAGTCAGCAGTCAGCCGTGCCCGAGGCAGGTCTGGCGACTTGCTGATTCCTGATAGCTGATTGCTGATTTTTATATGCCGACCCCTACTGATTACCGCCAAAAAGCTCTTCTGCCAGCTTCGGGGTCAAATCCTCTTTCAGTTGTTTCAAAAAGGTCTCCACGCTATGGTCTATCTCAAATTTCCTTGTCCAGAGGATAAAACCCCCTTTGATGGGGGCCGTGTCTGTATCAAGGAAGAGTACCTCACCGGAGACGCCCGGCGGCAGTCCTGCCTTTCTAGAGGAATTTATCCTATTGACCAACTCCTCTCCTATGCGGTTCGTATCTTCGGGGGAGAGCCTCAGGTAGGCCCTCTCCTTTAGTTCCAACCTGTTTAGCCAGCCTTCCAGGAGATCCAGGTACTCCTGGGGAGGCAGGGACGCCAGGTGTTCAAGTACCCGATGGAAGATGCCTTCCACTATCTGGTTTTTGAGCTCAAGGCGTTTCAGGTGGTTTTGGGCCCGTAGTCTTGAGAGGGCAAAGGCGTTTTCCTCTTGCAGTTTCTGGTCAAGGGCGGCCAATCTCCCTTCCATCTCCTCCCTTAAAGAGGCCCTGGCCCTGGAGAGTTTGAGTTTGAGGCCCTCTTTGGTCCCTTCAATCAGCCTCTCGGCCTCGGTCTTTGCCTGCTCAAGGATATTGGCCTTGATACGCCCCAGGGTCATGGTTCCCTCGCTCCGTTTGGTACGCGGTTACTATACAGTAGGCAGTAGAGATTTAGAGATTGAGCGCTCTGCAAAAGTCTTCACAGTAGCACCCGTCATTCTGAGTGAGCCGAAGTATTAAACGCCTTCTGCAGAGGTCTCTCATTGTCACTCCTCCTTAAAAAGTCTTTAAGTCTTTGTGGGGATATTCTCTGCAATCCTGTTGGCCAGGGCCGCTATAGTGAGGGAAGGGTTTACCCCTAAGGCGGCCGGGATTATGGAGCCGTCGGCCACATACAAATTATCATGGCCA
>DATETB010000139.1:0-3550 GCA_035283825.1 Candidatus Brocadiales bacterium
CCTTTTCTTTGCGGCCTCAATGGCGATACCCAGGGACTCCACCACCTGGCCCTGGCCAATATATTCAGCAAGCCTCCTGGGCCGCAGGTTCAGGGCATCTTCCACCTCTTCCTTGCCCTTTAAGAGGCCTTGTCCCTTCCCCTTCTCTCCCCCTTCTCCGCCTGCGGCGGATTCAAGGACCGACCTGCCTCTGGCATGACCCGCAGGGCCTGTCCCCACTTTAGGTGGCTTGGAAGGCCCGCCTGGTGTGGGTTGAAGGGCGTCTCCCTGCCCCGCCTGAGCCCGCCCTGAACCGTTCTGGTTCAGGGCCCGCCCTTGAGCGGAGCGAAGGGGCGGATTCAGGTCCCGTTTCTTAATCCCTTCTCTGGCCACGGTATACCTCCTCGAAAAGTTCCTCGGGGGTGGAAAGTTTGGGGTTCCGCTGGAAGGCCTCCCTGACTAACTGGCCGGCCTCGGCGGGTTTGTGTCCAAGCTGTTTTACTAGCACCGCCTCCACCTGTTTTTGCAGGTCCTCGGGTTCAAGAGGGGGCATCTCCCCCAGGGACATAAGGGCGTACTTGGCCACCTTGCCGTGGAGCTCCGCCACAATCTTTTCGGCCGACCGCCTGCCTATACCCTTGAGCTTTTCCAGGACACCTGTGTCTTTATCCTCTATGGCACTGGCTATCCTGGCCACTGGTACCGTCAGGGCCTCTACCCCCTTGGAAGGGCCGATGCCGTCCACCGTTATCAACTTCTCAAAGAATTCCCGCTCGGCCTCCGTGTTAAAACCGACCAGGAGGGGCTTGGGCTGTCTCTCTGATTGCTGGTAGGAGATATAAAGCTCTACTTCCTGGCCCAGTTCTCTGGCGTTGTAGCAGGCCCTGACTATGGAAGGCAGCCTTATTTCATAACCCAGCCCGCCGTTTGTCGGGTGTGGCCCTGCCACCAGCACCACTATCCTGTCCTCTCCTTTTTCAAACAGTGTCCCTTTGAGGTAGCGGATCAATAGTATGTCCTCATATACAGGAAAGGAGGCCCTTTCGGGAGAGTCCTGTAAGGGCAAGGGCAAGGGCGTCCGCGGCGTGGTGGGAAGTAGGTTGGGTAGTCAGGCGGAGAATCCTGCTTACGGCCGCCTGTACATGTTCCTTTGCGGCCAGGCCCCTGCCTGTCAGGGCCTGCTTCACCTCGGAGGGCTTTAATTCAAAGACCTCCACCTCCATATTGTTGGCGGCTACGCTTATGGTACCCCTGACTTCCCCCAGCTGGAGGGCGGCCCTGGGGTATTTTGGGTCAACAAAGGCCTCCTCAATGACTACCAGGCCCGGGGACCATCTGGTGATAAGCTGGCAGACGTGGCGGTAAATTAGGCCCAGGCGAAGGGGGGTAGAAAGCCTGGGGCTTGTCTTAATACAGCCCCAGTCATGGGCCTGGCTACCCCGGGGCAAGGCCTCCACCACTGCGAAGCCTGTTGCCGCCAGCCCAGGGTCTATCCCTAGTGCTATCATAGGACGCTCGGCTCAAACCCTTTCCCAAATTTCCCCTCACCTTCTTTAGTAGTTTATTCGTAGGGGCAATTCGTGAATTGCCCCTTATTCTGGCTCTTTCTTCTGTCTTAAGGATAGTTCCCACCTAGTGAGTTTCTCGGTAATCTCCTCTGCGTGCGACCCGCTGATGCCCTTATGGCCCAGCAGTTCTTCTTCCGTCTTAGAGACAAGTTCCTCTACGGTATGGATACCTATTTTTTCCAGGGCCTTTGCGGTGCGGGCGGATAGTTCCAGTATGGAAATAGGGCTATTCAGGAGTTCCGCCTCCTGTTCAGACCTGGGGGTGGGATGCAACCTCTTCTGTTCTTCCAGGGCCTGGCCTATCCTGAGGCCTTTCTGGGTCAGCACTTCTTTTATCTCACACAGAGAGGTCTCTCCAAAATTCTTAAAGGAAAGGAGCTGGCTTTCCGTTACCGTGGTAAGGTCTCTCAACGTCTTTATGCCCATCCTTTCCAGGCAATTCTTGCTCCGTACGGAGAGCTCAAAATCTGATATGGGTATACCTAACACTTCGCTCTCTTTACTCTGTGCCCTCAACTTTTCCTCGTCGTAGTACATGTAGAGGGAGGACTTGGCATCTTTAAGATACAGGCCCGCCCTGGGGTGATTGGGGTCGGCCCTCAGGACCGTCTCAAAGCAAGAGACCGCCTTCTCGTAATCTCCATTGTCTTCGTAAAGGGTTCCTAAATTTATAAGGACGTTCGTATAAGTGGGAGAGAGTTCCTTGCATTTCTCATAGTACCCTACGGCCTTTTCGTCCTCCCCTTCCAGGTCATAATTGTAACCCAGGCGGAAAAAGGACCCTGCATGTTCAGGGTCTATCTCCAGGGCCTTCTCGTAGTGGGCCATGGCCTCCGGATATTCCCCCATGTCTTCCATGCAATACCCCCACTGATAATGGACTTCTGCATCGTTACCGTGGGCCTTCGCCAGCTGTTCTATCTTTTTCAGTGCCTCCTTGGTCTGGCCTGCCTTCCTCTGTACGCCCACGACCTCTAACTCTAAATCAATCTCTTCTGCATCTTCCTTCCTGGCCTTCTCAAGTAGCTCCAGGGCCTTTTCGTAGTCTCCCCGTTCTTCGTAACACTTCCCGAGGTAGTAACAAGCGGCCTTGCGGGTCTTTACCTCTTCCAATGCCTCTATGGCCTCCTTTGCCCGACCCATAGTCCAGAGGACTATACCTAACTTGAGACAGTCCTCTTTCACCTTTGCCGGGTCTTTCCCCCTTTTGATGGCCTGGGCAAGGCTTGCGGCCTCGTTCTCCATGGCCTCCCTTTCTTCGTTGGAAGAGGACACCTTCTTCCTTAGCTGCCTCGCGGCCTCTCTGGGTATGCTTTCCTGTCCCAGGATATCAATACCTACCTCGGTAACCATTTTGCCTGCGCATCCTTTCCGTAAACCACAATCACAGAAGCACCTTAGATACTTCTTGTTAAGAACGAGATTTTAGCAAAAAGCCCACAAAATGCAACTGAAATCTACGGGGCAAATGGTGAATTTGGAGTTAGGATTTCGGAATGCGTTCCGAGTGCGGAATGGGGAGTGCGGAGTGTGGAATTTAACTCCGCATTCCGCATTCTACATTCCGCACTAAGAACGCACTCCGCAATCGGCGCCTGCCCCCTGCTGACTACTGTTTGTTAATTACTTCGTGTGTCTCTCAAAATCCCCTACCTTCTCTGTCTCCCCCACAATAACCAGGCAATCGCCTTCCACCAGGACATAATCGGCAGTAGGGAGTACCATCCGCTCCCGTTCCACGGGATGGTCGTTTACCTGGACCACCTCCGTCTTTTTTATTATTACCACATTGATACTGAACTTGGCCTTAAGGTCTAGTTCCCTGAGGGACTTCCCGATGAGTCTCTCCCCGGCCTTCACCTCAGCGAGGCAGTAGTCCTCCCCTACCTCCACGTATTCCCTTAGCCCGGGGACCATGATACCCTTGGCCACCCTTATGCCTATGTCTTTTTCGGGAAAGACCACCCTGGTCGCACCCACCGTACTGAGTATATGGGCATGGA
>DATETB010000140.1:0-3806 GCA_035283825.1 Candidatus Brocadiales bacterium
TTGGTCTTTTCCACCGCATGCTCCAGTGCCCTCTCCCTGGTTATGTCCCGGAATATCTCCAGGGCGGCACGGGTGCCATCCGCTTGTTGGACAAAGGGGTGGGCGAAGCAGGCGAAGGTTACCCCTTTTGGGGTATGGACAGTTGCTGACTGACGGGCGTTACACTTTATGGCCTCCCCGGATAGGCAAGGTTCACAATGTGACGTCCTGCCCCAGAAATGGTAGCAGGGGCGTTGAAGGGCGTCGGGGAATATCTTCTGGAGTTCTTCGTTCTGGTACAGGACCTTGTTGCTCTCAGGGACTACCACCCTTATAAAGGTCCCCCCGGTTGTCAGTGCCGTTACCAGCACACCTGAATCAATCCTTAACTCCTGAGCAGCAATCATTTGGCTTCCTACTTTCTCCTGCCTTTAATGGACGAGGTGTAAGTCGGTAGTAAGGGCCTTTCTTACCTTTTCCAGGACATCATTATCTATGATAAGTATCCTCTTTTTAGACACCCTGGCCGATTCCTCCCTTCACGGATTTAAACCTAATCTCTAATCCCGAATAAGATTAGACGTCTGCAGTGAGGGCCTTCCTTACCTTCTCAACGGTCTTTTCCATTGCCTCTTTGCGGGAGGTAGCCCAACGGTCTATGGAAGAGAAGAGCTCCTCGCTGTGAATTGGTTTCTCAATAAAATCAAAGGCGCCCAACCTTACCGCCCTCAGGATGACGTCCGTGGTCCCATAGGCGCTGACGAAGACTATGCTTACGTCTTTATCCAGCTCTCTTGCCCTCTGGGCCACCCTCAGGCCATCCATGTCCGGAAGGTTATAGTCCAGGAGTATGAGGTTATAGGCCTTCTCCATCAACTTCTCCAGGCCCGCCCCCCCGGTCTCACATGCGTCTACTTCATGGCCATGCTCTGTAAGGATAGCGCTTAACGCAAACCTTATAGGCTCTTCGTCGTCTACGATAAGTATCCTTTTTGCAGAGGGCGTATTTTTGTTATTGGACATTACCCGTTTCTCCTTTCTAAATGACGCCTTATAATATCCCACTTTTACCAGATTAAGGTGCGGACATCAAGATTTTCTTAAACCTGAGTGTCTTACGCCAACAAAACTCACAAATGGCGTGCCAAAGGGGAGATAAAGGTAGGGGCAATTCGCGAATCGCCCCTACTGCAGGCCAGTATATGAAATATCTCTTTGTGGAAAAGGAGCTTAGGTATTTTGTAGGATTGATTTTGTCGGGAGGTCTGTGGGGGTATCCAGATGCGCCACACATAAAACCTACATTTTTTGTAGCCCTCAAGCACATTTCGTGTAGCAAAGGGGGGTGAGGGGATGGGTAGGGGCAGATCGTGCCAGAGGCAGACCCGCCTCAGGCGTGACCTACGGCTACCCCTAGTCCCTAACCCCTGGTCCCTAGCCCCTAATTCATACCCACCTTTTTACACTTGAAAGCCTACGTACCCAGGTGTAAGCTCTTGTTTTAGCCCTCGGTCGTAGGGGCACGTTGCAACGTGCCCCTACTAACTGTGGATTGCTGTCAGGTGTACCTTTCAACGGTCTAATTCTTATGATATACACGGTTACCCTCAACCCTGCCCTTGATAGGGCGGTCTTTGTAGAAGAGTTGAAATTTGACGACCTGAACCGCATAAAGGTTGAGGCTACCTATGCGGGCGGGAAGGGCATAGACGTCTCCAGGGCCATAAAAGAACTGGGTGGCCAGAGCATTGCCCTGGGCCTTGTGGGGGGGTTTAGCGGGCTTGAACTCCAGGGGCGTCTCATCAATGAGGGTATTACCTGCGATTTTATCACGATAGCTGAGGAGGTCCGTACCAATATCATAGTAAAGGATTGTTCAACGAAAAAGCAGATGCTCCTCAGTGCCCCTGGTCCGGAGGTGAGACCCCAGGACGTAGCCGCCATTTACAACAAGGTGGCGCGTCTGTGTCCAGCCCCCGGCTTTGTAGTCATGGGGGGTAGTCTCCCCAGGTGTATAACCCCCAATATTTACGCCCAGTTCATAAAAGTAGTCGTCAATCAGGGGGGTAAGGCCGTACTGGATGCCGATGACGAACCCCTGAGGTTGGGTCTTGAGGCCAAACCCCACGTCATTAAACCCAATATCCATGAATTGAGCAGGCTGGCAGGGAGGGATATAAAGGGCCTGAGGGATATCCTCTCCATCGCAAGAGGACTTAATAAGGCAGGGGTAGAGATTGTGGTTGTAACGCTTGGAGAAAAGGGGCTGGTCCTGGTCAGTGAGGGGATTGCAATCCATTGCACCCCGCCGAAAGTAAGGGTAATCAGTGCCGTTGGCGCCGGAGACTCTGCCCTTGCGGGGCTGGTGCTGAGCCTGTCACAGGGGAAGTCTCTAAAGGAGGCCGCCGTATTTGCTACCGCCGCAGGCACCGCCGCCACGCTCTCCCCCGGCACCGAACTCTGCCACAAGGAGGACGTAGAGAGACTCGTGCCTAGGATAAAGGTCAGGGAACTGTAGTCAGCCATCAGCAGTCAGTAGTCAGCAGTCAGCAGTCAACAAGATTGCTGATAACTGACTGCTGAAAGCTGATTGCTGACTAGCTGAAGACTGAGAACTGAAGACTGAAGACTGAAGACGGACAGCCATGCTAGAACACTTCTTCCAGCCACGCTCCATAGCAGTAGTAGGGGCGGCCAGGGAGGAATACAAACTCGGCCACGGCATCTTAAAGAATATCCTCCAGTACGGCTTCCCGGGAAAGGTCTATCCAATCAACCCCAAGGCGGACAGTATCCTGGGCCTGAAGGCCTACCCTAGTGTGAAGGCGGTAGAGGATAGCGTGGAACTGGCAGTACTGGTACTCCCCGCCGAACTCTGCCTCCAGGCCATAGATGAGTGCGGACAGAAGGGTATAGACTCCGCCGTCATAATAAGCGGCGGTTTCAAGGAGAGTGGCAGAGAGGGGGCCGAGAGGGAGAGGGAACTCTCCAGGCTGGCAAGGAGGCACCGTATCAGGGTCATAGGCCCTAACTGCCTTGGGGTGATTAACACCTATCAAAGACTCAATGCCACCTTTGCCGCCAATCCTCCCCCAAGAGGTGACATCGCCTTCTTCTCCCAGTCTGGGGCCATCTGTACTGCCATCCTGGACTGGGCGCAGACACAGCACATGGGCTTCTCCAAGTTTGTAAGTATGGGGAACAATATGGACGTAAACGAGGTGGACCTCCTGGAGGCCTTCGCAGATGACCCTGAGTGCCGGGTAATCCTTGGCTACATAGAAGGTATAAAGGACGGCAGGGCCTTTATGGAGGTGGCAAGGCGGGTGACCAGGAAGAAGCCTGTGGTTATTATCAAGTCAGGGAGCACAGGGGCGGGTGCCAGGGCCGTAGGCTCTCACACGGGCAGTCTCGCCGGCTCGGACAACGCCTTCAGGGCCGCCTTCAAACAGTCGGGCGTCCTGAGGGCAGAGACCCTGGAAGACCTCTTCAGCATAGCCCATGCCTTGAGCACCCAGGAGATTCCCGTGGGGCCCCGGGTGGCCATCTTTTCCAATGCGGGTGGGCCAGCCATCCTGGCCGCTGATGCCGTTGAACGCTCCAGCCTCCGCATGGCCTCCTTTTCCAGAGAGACCGTAGATAGCCTGAGGGCATGTCTCCCCTCTATTGCCAGTTTATATAACCCCGTGGATATTACGGGGGGCGTTAAGGAAGACATATATCGTGTGGCCATGGAAAAGGTACTCCAGGACGAAGGCGTACAGGGGGTAATTGCCATAAATGCCCCTCAGGCAGTCATAAAGGGGGAGGAGGTGGCCAGGGTGGTT
>DATETB010000141.1:0-3404 GCA_035283825.1 Candidatus Brocadiales bacterium
CCTAACTGCCCCACCAGGATAATCTGGAGGAGCTTTTCTTTGTCCGTCTCCAGGTTGGACAGGATACGGATTTGCTCCAGGGCAGGCATGGGCAGGTTCTGGGCCTCATCTATTATGAGGATGGCGTTCTCCCCCCCTTTAAGGGTATTCAGTAAGAATTCGTTCAGCTTGTCCAGCATCTCCTTCTTGGAGAGCCGAGTACCACCCTTCTCCAGGATGCCGAATTCATGGAGGATGGTCTCCAGGAGTTCATCCTCCGAGAGGAATGGGTTCAGTATCATAGCGGTATGGGTCTTCCTATCCAGCTTATCGTGAATGGTTCGGCAGAGGGTGGTCTTCCCTGCGCCTATGGCGCCCGTTACCACTATAAAGCCCTCCCTGTGCATAATCCCATACAGGGCCTGCTCTAAATTGGTCTTATGCGTCTCACTCTGGAAGAAGAATTTAGGGTCGGGGGTGAGGCTGAACGGTTTCTCTTTTAGACCAAAAAATTCTAGATACATAGGCTCATCTTCTCTCCGTAAGTTTTAGTCTCTGGATATCCTCGGTAGACAGGTCTTCTACCTTTTCTCCCACAAGGATGGTAGGCGTAAGGAATATTACCATGTCTATCTTCGTCTTTTTATTATCTACCTCCTTAAAGAGGAAACCTAGTCCAGGTATCTTCCCCAGGACGGGTACCTGGTTTTCGTTCAACTCCTTTTTATCTTGCATAAGCCCGCCAATTGCAATCGTCTCACCGTCTTTTACCCTTACTACGGTATCTGTCTCCCTCACCTTCAGGAGGGGTGCCGTCGCTGTTGTTTGTGTGCCTGTAAATGTTTCCATACGTACCAGGTCTGTAACGCTGGGGCGGATATTCATAGTAATGAACCCGTCCTGGCTTATCTGAGGGGTAACGTTTAGAACAACACCAATTGCTGCATTCTTAGTGTCCACAGATGCCTGGGGGGTTATCACACCAGTAGTGGATGTAATAAAGGTAATCGTTTCATTAAAGTAGGGCTGTTGAGTCCCTACATTTATTATAGCAGTCTGATTATTCAAGGTAGAAATCTTCGGACTAGAGATAACGTTTACGTCTCCCTGAACGGATAGGGCCTCTACAATGGGCTCTATGTCCCCACTCCTGAAAGTGAATTGGAAGAACCCTGCTACAGTTTTTATATCCCTCGCAATCTCGGGTAAGAGCTTTCTATTCGAGTCCATGCTTTGTCCAATGGCCACAGCTGGAGGTCTCCTGTTGCCCGTTTTATATACCCCTCCGAAGAGCATATCATAGTTTATACCATAGCGGAATTCGTCATTGAGGGAGACCTCCACTATCTTTGCTTGTATAAGTACCTGTCTCTGGATGGTACCCTCTACGGCCTCAAGTAATTCGGCCACCTTGGCCATTACTTCGGGAAAGGCATTTACCAGGACTATGCCGGCCTGACGGTTAATAGAGAATAACCCCTTTACGCCCGGGGGCAGGGTGGTAAGAATGGATAGTGACGCCCCTGCTCCACCGGTCCCTTGTGTACCAAGCATCCCAGCCGACTTTAACCCTATGGCTACCAGGGACATCTCTATTTCCTGGAAGATGTCCTGTGCATCATCCCCATCTACCGTGATCATACTGGAAGAAGTGGTTGTCGCTCCAGCCCCTGTAGCACCCATAGTAGTGGCATTAATACTCCTGGTGCCTTTCCTCCTGGTAAGGATATAGTTAAGACGGAACATCCTTGTAATAGCTCTGGGTTTGAATACCCTTATAAAACCGCTATCTACCCTGTACTCCAGACCCATAGGGCTCAGTAGGGCGTCCATGGCCTGAGCCATGGTCACGTCTTTTAGGTCTATAGTTACTTTGCCCGACACGTCTGGGTCTACAACGATATTGACCTTGCCTTCTTTAGAAAAACCCTGGAGGACGTCCCTTACGTCGGCATCCCTGACAAAGAGGCTGTAAACCCTGGGGGTCTCTGGCTTTTTTACCTTCTCCTCCAACTGCAGGACAGGTAATGCCTCAAACCTCTTTTCCTTGGGAAGGTCTGTCAGGCTGGGGGATGTAACAGAGTCTGTAGGGAGCTTCTTGGCAGCAGGGACACACCCCACAACAATAATGGCCAGAAAGAAGACTGCTACGGGGAGGGTCTTTCCGATTAAGACGGACCGACCTACAATGGACACAAAACCTCCCGAAATACCTAAGTCCTTGCCACCCCTCCCTCTCGCACAGAGGCCTTATCGTCCCAGGTAGGTTAAAGGAAACTGTGCTTCAAACAGTGAAACTATAACAAATGAACGCCCCAAGTCAAGGGGAAAATAGCACCCAAATGTAGAGTATATAGAGAGGCTGTTGCAGAACTGGGGTTAGATGACTTAAATGAAAATTGTGTCATTGAAAATCAACGACTCACGTCTACCCAAATTGTCTCAGTTAGGCCATTTTAAGGGTTAAGCAACAGCCTCTCTGTAGCTAATACATTTCCTTATAATTTTTTCCATCAGTCCAAGCGGGGCAGGACGGGCCGTCCAGAGTTCAAACTGCTGGGCCGCCTGATACAAAAACATCCTCAGCCCATCCAGGGTACGACAACCCCTCTCCTCTGCCTCCCTGAGGAGACAGGTCTGGAGGGGATTATATACAATATCAAAGACCCACATCCCTGGCCTAATAGCCTCAGGGGGTACTGGCGAGATATCTGTCTTTGGATACATCCCTACGGAGGTGGTGTTTATCAACACCTCTCCATCTATTTTGGTTACGTCTTCAAACCTCCTGTAGCGGCATCCCAGTTCCTCTGCCAGCCTCCTGGCCCTATCCTCCGTGCGGTTTACGAGGGTGACGTCTGCCCCCTTCTTTTTTAGTCCAAAGGCTATGGCCCTGGCCGCCCCCCCGGCCCCTATCAGGGTGGCCTTCTTGCCCTTGAGGTCTCCCATTGCCTCTTCTAACTCCCTCATGGCGGCGGTGGAGTCGGTGTTGTATCCCATGAGATTCCCTGCCTTATTTACCACCGTGTTCACGGCGCCAATCTCCCTGGCCAGTGGGTCAAGTCCATCCAAGAGTGGCACGATGGCCTCCTTGTGGGGGATGGTTACGCTGTACCCTTGAACCTTTAAACCCCTAAACCCTTGAACAAATTCGCTAAGGTTTTCCACCTTGAAGGGGAGGTACACGGCATTGATGCCCAACTCCCGGAAGGCCGCATTATGGACGTATGGGCCGAGGCTGTGGCCTACCGGATTACCAATGAGACCATACAGGGCAGTCTCCCGATTAATCTTGTCAACGTGATAGACCCCTAGCATCTCCCTGGCGGTTAGCTGGCCTGGGGCGGATTCCTTTCCAACGTCCAGAGAACCAAAGGTGAGATAACTGCCATACTTGGGAGCCAGGATTCGGCTAATCAGTCCCA
>DATETB010000142.1:0-5280 GCA_035283825.1 Candidatus Brocadiales bacterium
GAAAAAGATTTATCCCTGACTACTGGCTACTGACTACTATCTACTGTTTCTCTGTACATCTGTTCAAGTTCTTTTAGTCTCCTGGAGACCGTCAGGCGGCTGGCGGGGGTCATCCTGTCAATAATCAGGGTACCGTTAAGGTGGTCTATCTCGTGCTGCCAGACCCTGGCCGGGAGGTCTTCCACCTCCATCTCCAACCTCTCTCCCTTGAGGGTAAAGGCCACCACCACCACCTTTTGGGCCCTGCTCACCTTTCCCATAACGCCCGGCAGGCTGAGGCACCCCTCTTCTTCCAGGGTCTCACCCTCACTATGGATTATCTCTGGATTAATAAAGACCCTCTCCCCCGTACGTTCCCCCCTCTCGTCCTTTACTATCAGGCGTTCAAGCCAGCCCACCTGGTTAGCGGCAAGGCCAACCCCGCAGGCCTCGTACATAAGCTCCAGCATCCCTTCGGCCTTTTCCTGATAATCCCCTCCGCCTGAGGCGGACTGGTTTATATCCTTTATCAGTGTAGCCTTCTTACGGAGGGCAGGTTCTGGGTAATATAATATCTGCATAGTTTATCTCTTATAAAACTCAAATATAACATCCATAGTGTATAAAAGCAAGGAGGTACGCCCCTAGACAAAACGGTGCGTTGTACGCACCCTACATGAACTTGGGCAGGTGCAAGTTGAAAATCCGCCGTGTTCTGGGCGGGACCTGCCCCTACAGCCCCTCTCCGTCGCAACCGCTCTTAAAAGGTAAAAACTCAGACACCATTTTGCTTGACGAAGATACCATGTAGTGGTATGGTGCTGTCGCAACCGCTCTTAAAAGGTAAAGACTCGGGCACAAACAGTCTTCACTTAAAAAGCGAAAGGAAGGAGATAATTTAACTATGAGAAAACTGCTAGTCTTCATTATAGCTCTCATGGTGCTGGCTACTTTTAGCGGTATCGGCTTCGCACAACAGAAAGCACAGGAAGGGGGCAGTGCTGGAGAGAAGAAGGATAAGGCCTCCCCCAAACTGATGACGGGCAAGGTCCTAGAGATCAACGCGAAGGCCCAAACCTTTACCGTTACGGCCAAAGGCAAAGAGGTCACCTTCAGCGCCGCGAAGCTGAAGGCCCTTCCCAAGGTTGGGGAGATTATTGACATCACCTATACTGAGAACCCCAATGGGCCGGCGGAGGCCACGAACCTTAACTCGTCAAGGAGCAACATCTACTAACCATTCAACGAGAAAGGAGTACCACCATGAAGAAATTGCTAACTCTGGCTTTGGCTCTCGTAGCCCTGGCTGCTTTTAGCGTCGTTAGCTTTGCACAGCAGAAGGCATTTGGTGCTGAAACCGTCCATCTTTACCTCAAGGTGACCGGCAAGGTCACGAAGGTCAATGAGAAGGCCAAGCCCCCAACCTTTACCGTCATGGCCAAAGGCAAAGAGGTCACCTTCACCACGAAGCTGTCGCTTCCCGAGGTCGGGAAGATTATTGACATCACCTACACCGAGAACCCCAGCGGGCCCATGGAGGCGACGACCATTAATACATCGAAAAGCAACACGTACTGACTAAAACGAAGTAACGTAGTAACGTAGGGTGCGTCTTGACGCACCGCTGAAAAGACAAAAAGTTGTAACCCATGCTTGTAAACTCTACCCAAGACAAAATATGCTCATTGACAACGCCTCCAGGGTCTGTTAAATTCTCATCTAAAAGGAGGTAGTATGCCACATACACCATCAGCACTTAAGACGCTGAAACAGGACGTAGGGAGGAGGCTGAGGAATCGGAGTGCTAAATCAGCCTTGAAGACCCAGTTAAAGAGGTTCTCAGCAACCCTGCAGGCAGGGGATGTTGAGGCTGTAAGGGAGCAGTTCCGTCTTACCGTTAAGCTACTGGACCACACGGCCTCCAGAGGGATTATAAATAAGGGCACCGCCTCAAGGAAGAAGTCCCAGCTTGCGAAAGGGCTCAATAAGTTGGTTGCCACTGGGAGCAAGAAATAATAGGGGTTAGGGGCTAGGGGTCAGGGGGTAGCCACCCTCCTTTTCCCCATCCCTGTTTCGGTTTCTTTCATCTTTTCTACTAATCCCTAATCCCTATCCCCTAGTAGTGCCCTCAGGTGGTGTTCCGCGCAGAGGGGTAGACCTTCCAGGCTGTACCCCCCTTCCAGACATGAGACTATCCTGCCCGAGGCAGACTCCCTGGCTACTTCAATGGTTAGCTCTGTGAGTCTTCTAAAGTCCTCCGCCTTAAGGCCCAGTCCTGCAATGGGGTCTTCCGCATAGGTATCAAAACCGGCGGAGATGAGCACAAATTCGGGGCAATAGTCCTTTGCCCGCCCCTTCAGCACCTTCTCAAAGACCTCCAGGTATTCTTCTCTTGAGGTATTCCAGTCCAGTGGCACGTTCAGGGTGAACCCCTTTCCTGGGCCTGTGCCTGTCTCCCCCTGACTGCCTGTGCCGGGGTAGAAGGGCCAGCGGTGCAGTGAGATGTAGAGGACTTTTGGCTCCTCGTAGAAGGTGTCCTGTGTCCCGTTGCCGTGGTGACAGTCCCAGTCCAGGATGAGCACCCTCTGGAGGTGGTGACTGGATAGGAGGTGGCGGGCGGCTATGGCTACGTTATTAAAGAGACAAAAACCCATCCCCCTGGCAGGGGTGGCATGGTGGCCGGGGGGCCTTACCATGCAAAAGGCGTTCGTGGCCTTACCTGCCATGACGGCGTCCGTAGCATCTACCAGCGCCCCTGCGGCGTAAAGGGCCGCCTCATAAGAGTCCCTGGAGACTACGGTATCCGGGTCCAATTGACCACCACCCCTCCTGGCCATCTCTTTTACATCGTTGATGTATTCCTGACTGTGAACAAGGGCTACATCCCCCTCTGTGGCCTTCCTGGGCGTCTCCACACGGAGTTTATCCCATAGGCCTGTCGTCTTCAGGTGGGCGAGGATAGCCTCCAGCCTCCTGGAAGATTCGGGGTGTAACCCTCCGGTATCGTGCTTGAGGAATATGTCGTGGTAGTAAAGTAGAGTCATAAATCAGGGAGTAGGGAGTAGGGGGTAGGGGGTAGTAAAAAGATTGCTACTCCCTACTCCCTATCCCCTACTCCCTGCCCTGTTCCCTAACCCCTAACCCCTAGTTCCTGCCCCCTAATCTTTAATTGATTGTTACCCTCCTGTCAAATATAATTTAGACCACTGGACATGGGCACTACAGACCTGGAGGTACTGGAACTGGTCTTCCGGAGTGTGAATACGGAGACCCTTAGGGCTAAAGACCCCTCCATTACAGGGGAGAGGTTGAGGGGTCTCTTGGACTGCCTGAAGGGGAAGTTAGGGTCTGATGTGGCATCTACCTCAGACGGGCCCCCGATAGAGGAGGTTGTCCTTTACGTTGATGGGGCGGCCCGTGGGAATCCGGGGAAGGCTGGCATTGGGGTAGTATTGAGGGATAAGAGAGACAAGGTCATAGAGGAGGCGGGTCAGTATATAGGAGAGACTACTAACAACGTGGCGGAGTATAGGGCCTTACTGGAGGGCCTTAAGAGGTCCCTGGCCAGGGGGGTTAAGGGGGTGGAGATATTTTCGGATAGTGAACTCATGGTGAGGCAGATTAATGGGAAGTACAGGGTAAAGTCCCAGTCCTTGTTACACCTCTATATAGAGGCAATGAAGTTACTAAGTAGTCTGACTCACTGGAAGATAGCCCACATCCCCAGGGAGCAGAACTCCAGGGCCGATGCCCTGGCCAATATGGCTATAGATAGCCAAAAAGGGAATAGGGGTTAGGGAGTAGAGGGTAGCAAGGCCTTGCTAATCCCGCGCTCCTGATTTGAGGAACTTCCACGTATAATGCGTTACTTAAGATATACAAACAACACATACTATCTTAAATCTTAAATCTAAAAAGGAGCCCTCTATGCGAATCCTGTTACTAGTCGTCTGGCTTTTTGTGTCCTGGTTTTTCCTCCAGGAGGTCTCTGCCCAGGAGGCGGCAGAGAAGGAAATCTTTATCCCTATCCATTCCGGGTTGAAGGCCATCCCTGTCAGGAAGGTCATTGACTACGTCATAGACGAGGCAGAAGACGAAGGGGTTACGGAGATAGTAGGAAATACCAGGCACGTGGAACGGGACGTATGGGATATTGCCTTTAGGTTTTTGAAGGGAAAAGAGACTAAGAAGCTTAGTTGGCGCTACGAGATGAAGAAGTGGGACCTCCAGCCCATGAATGCGGTAACTAAGGGTTATTCCTTTCCTATGGACAACTATGTTATAGGTCCGGCCATAAACCTGGCCCTGGCCAAGATAGAGAACAAGGGCATCCAGGTGGAAGAAATCAGGGGCAGGGGGTTAAGGGTCCAGGACAGACTGTGGCAGTTCTCACTAAGGGCCATAGATGCCCAGGGAGTTAGCCATGTCCAGGAGTGGAAGTACGACCACAAACACAAGGAACTCATCCCTCAACATTTTGATCATTTAGACCTTGATATGGCCCTCGCCAGTTGTGTAACGGCTAAGGGGATAAAATACTCAGTCCTCAAGAAGGATGTCCATCTGGAAGAATTTCTCACAAAGGCCTCAAAACTGGATAAACTAGAGCTGGCGGCCTTTCCCAGGGAGGAACAAATCGCCTTCTGGATAAACGTGTATAACGCCACCGTACTTAAGCGTGTTGCCGAAAAGTACCCCGTCAAGAGCGTGAAAGAGATAAAGGGCCTCTTTGGCGAGGAAAAGCTCAACGTCGCAGGAAAGATCTTAACCCTTAATGAACTCCAGGATTATCTCCTGGGCAAGGATTTTCAGGAGAACAGGGTACTCTTTGTCCTGGTCTCTGGTACCAGGAGTTCACCACCTCTTCGCAAGGAGGCCTACTGCGGCAGACTCCTGGAGAGACAACTAGAAGAGGACCTTAAGTCTTTCCTGAGTCAGCCTGCCAACCTCTACGCCACGGAGGCGGGGATACTCCTCTCCCCCGTGCTTGAACCCTTGGCAAGGAGGGGCACCTTGCGGGACTTCCTCAACAAGGCAGGCAGTTCCCTCCCACCAAACGTATCCAAGTCTCTGGCGGATGGAAAAAAAGAGGTTAAGTTTATGGGGTACGACTGGGGGGTGAATACGGGGGAGTAACTAGGGGGTAGGGGGTAGGGAAAAAATACAGAAGTCAGTAGTCAGAATTCAGAATACTAACTACTGAAGACTTTAGACTATGGACTATAGACTTTGGACTTTAGACTGTGGATTTTTTTAGTCCATAGTCTATAGTCTATGGTCTTTTTAGTCCATCACCTACTA
>DATETB010000143.1:0-4745 GCA_035283825.1 Candidatus Brocadiales bacterium
GGGGGAGAGAGAGGAGATGCCCAGGGAGGTGCTGGATGAGTTTCGCAAGACGGGTACCTATCACTTCCTGGCCATTAGCGGTACGCAGGTGGGGATGATAGTGATTACCATCCATTTCTTTCTCTTCCTCTTAAGAATCCCCAGGAGGCATATTGCCCCTATAGTAATGGCTGCGGCGGTGGTGTACGCCCTCCTAACAGGTTTTGAACCGCCGGTACTCAGGGCCACCTTCTTGGCGGTCTTTTGTTATGGTTCCTTGCTGGTGAAGAGGGAGTGGGATCTGCCTAGCGGGATTTCTGCTGCGGTGCTGGCGACGCTCCTTTTTAATCCCGCAGACCTGTTTAATCCAGGGTTTCAACTCTCCCTGGTGGGGTTTCTGGGCC
This sequence comes from Candidatus Brocadiales bacterium, assembly GCA_035283825.1. Taxonomy (GTDB): domain Bacteria; phylum Planctomycetota; class Brocadiia; order Brocadiales; family Bathyanammoxibiaceae; genus 2-12-FULL-52-36. Next base: position 384 of record DATETB010000143.1, read on the forward strand.
TGGTTTATCTGGAGGCCCGCATAGAATCACTGTTCTGGGGTCCTTCCCTCCTGGTGGAGAGACTTCAAGTCCCTGAGGAACGCCGGAGGTTCCGGATGGTCTGGGTTTACCTCAGAAAGGCCCTTTGCGGGTCTATAGGTGCATGGGCGGCCATCTCACCCCTGGTCTTATATTATTTCCACCTCTTTTCTCCCTGGGGGGCCATACTAACCCTCGTACTCTTCCCCCTTGTGTGGATACTCACCATTAGCGGCTTTTGCCTCTCTATTTTAGGACAACTGTCAATTACGGCAGCCTTCCCCATCGCCCATCTTGCAGAGGCGGTGGATGTCTTTATGAAGGGCATAATCTCCTGGGTCGCATCCGTGCCCTTTACCTATGTTTATGGCCCCTCTCCCTCCTGGCCATGGCTCATGGTTTTTTATGTTTCGGGAGCCCTGGCCATACTGGTGAAGGGTATCGGTGTGAGGTTGTCTTACGCAGCAGGTGCACTCCTCCTGGCGGGAAACGTCTATGTCTACAGCGAGATACCCCTCTGGGGCAGGGATTCTATGAAGGCTGTCGTATTGGACGTGGGACATGGCAGTTGTGTCTTTGTAAGGTTCCCTAATGGGAGGACGATGCTCTACGACGCCGGGACCAGGGGTTATTTTGACGTGGGCCGTCACGTGATAGCACCCTTCCTCTGGCAAGAGGGGGTCAAGGAGATTGACCTCGTGGTAGTGTCTCATGAGGATGCAGACCACTTTAATGCCATGCCTTTTCTTATGGAGAGGTTTCGTATGGGGAGGGTGCTGGTAAATGACCACCTCCTCTCTTCAGAGGAGGGTAGGCCACTGGTTGATTTTATTAAGTCCAGGGGGGTGACGGTGGAGGTAATCCGGGAGGGTGTGAGATTAAACGGGCTCGGTGGGGCAGGGGTGAAGGTATTGAATCACCCGCAGGACAGCAGTAGGTTCTCTGCCAACGATGCCTCCTGTGTGTTGCGTGTAGATTATCAAGGGCGCTCCGTACTGCTGTGCGGTGATATAGAGGGCCAGGCCATGGGCAGGCTTATTGCCTCCGGGGCCGAGATAGGGGCCGAGATAGTAGTGGCCCCTCATCACGGGAGTTATAGCCCAAATCTGGATAAGTTTCTGGAGAGGGTTTCCCCTGAGTATGTAGCGGTGAGTACGGAAAGAAAGGATCTGGATTACTACTATTCCCGTATTTCCCCCCTGGGGAAGGTCCTCCCCACCTCTGAATTAGGGGCCATTAGCTTTACTATGGAAGGGGGAAATATAGAGCCTAATGGATACCTACCCCAATAGGGCGAACATATAGGTTCGCCCCTACACTATTGCTCAGTAATCTCTATCTTAGCGTCTTGTTTGAGCTTTTGGACCAGCTTGCCGGTCTCCTCTTCAATGTAATTCTCTTTTACCTGCTCCTTAACATCGGCGTACTCTACCTTCTTAGCCTCTTTCCTTTCGGTTACTTTTATTATATGGTAACCGAACTCCGTCTTAACCGGGGCGCTGACCTGGCCTGGTTTTAGCTGGAAGGCCACCACTGCGAAGGCCTCCACCACTGCCCCCTTCCTGGGGAAGAACCCTATGTCACCCCCATTATCCTTAGAAGGGCAGCTTGAGTACTTCTTGGCTGACTCAGCAAAATCAGCCCCGTTATCTAGTTCTTTCTTTATACTTTCTATCTTCTGTTTTGCCTTGTTCAGTTCGTCTGGAGATTCCATGAGCCTTGTATCCACCAGGATATGGCTGGCCTTTACCATCTCTCCCCCGTAAATGTCTTTATTGGCAAGGAAGTAATTAAGCAGGGCTTTATCGTCGGTTTTCTTTTCAAAGTAGTTCTTGAGTCCCAGGGAGGTCTTTATCTCGCCCTTCAGTTCCTCCAGGTTTGAGCCTGAGGACTCAAGTAGTTCTTCCAGCGTGAAGGTTGCGGTCTTGGGGTTGGCCTTCATTCGGTCCCTTACGCTGTTGACGGCCCCTTCTACCTCCTGGGCAGTTATACTAATCCCTTCCTTTTTTAAGAACTGCCCAATCAAGAGTTGCGTAACCATCTCGTCAATTATCTCCTTCTTAACGGCGGGGAGGACGTTAGGGTCCAGGTCTTTGTACTGTTGTAATTTGTTTTCTATTTCCTGGGGAGGTATCTTTTCGCCATTAACTATGGCAATGGTCTTCTTTGCGGTCTGTCCACAGACACTGCCTGAGAGGCCGACAGAGGTGATTATTGCTGCTACTAACCCGACGACACAAAAGGTCTTTTTCACAAGAAATTCCTTTCTGTATAAAAAACACAAAAATAATATCCGTATCCTTTGGCTAGAATGGCATTATTTGACATGTGGGACTGCCACCAAGAGATAATTTTAAGTGATGCGGGTGTATTGTCAAGAAGATTTTAGATGAGATTGCAGGGCATATAAAGATGGTTAAGTTTTTTTCCCTAAATATGTTCCAATGGGCACCTTGCATCCGTTTCCGAGTCGGGCGTATCTGCCGAAGTCTTCCAGTTTCTCTAGTGTCCCCCCCTCCAGCACCGGCCCCTCTACGCATAACCTCAGTCCGTTACAACAACACTGTCCGCACACACCCACGGCACATTTTATGTACCGCTCCAGGGAGGCCTGCATGTAGATGTTGTATTCCCTTGCAAATTCCGATACCTTTACCATCATGGCCTCCGGGCCACAGGTATAGATGGCGTCAAATTTGTAGTGTCTATATAAATCTTCCAACAGGTCTGTGGGGACACCCTTCGTCCCCGCAGAGCCGTCTTCTGTACAGAGGAGCATGTCTTTGAATCGGTTGCAGTAGAGGAGTTCTGAGGTAGTCCTTGCCCCTTGCACCACCACAGAATTCTCCAACTTCTCAATGAGTACCGCCAGGGAGGCCATGCCCACCCCGCCACCCACTACACAGGCCCTGCACCCTTGTGGTTCAGGGCAGGCCCCCAGATTAAAGGCCCTGCCGAAAGGCCCCCTGATGCCTACCCACTCCCCCACCTTCATTCCGTGTAGCCTCTGGGTGAATCTGCCCTTGAGGGCAACGGTTACGCCGAAGAAGTCTTTGCCATGATAAGAGATACTGAAGGGCTTCTCGTCCAGCCTGGGTATCCAGAGCATAATGAACTGTCCGGGTTGGTATTCCAGAGATTTTTTGAAGATAAAACTCCTGGCCCGGTTGGATTCCAGGATTACCTCTTCAATCTTCATCATTACCGGCTCAAGGTGCATGGGCAGACCCTATCAACTCTTTTACCGAGGTGCATTCGTTGGCCTCCATCCATTCCTCCATCTCCTGGCATACCTTGCCAAAGACCTCTATCCCCCGGGAATAGACGGCAGTGCCAATGCCTACGGCGTAGGCGCCGGCCATGAGCATCTCTATGGCATGACGTCCGGTAGATATGCCCCCCACCCCGAGGATAGGGATTTTTACCGTCTTATAAATATCATAAACACACCTTAGGGCAATGGGCCTGAGGGCTGGCCCTGAGACGCCACCCACTTTGAAGTCCAGGATGGGTTGACGGGCCTCAATGTTGATTAACATCCCGGGGCCCAGGGTATTAACGGCCGTGATACCATCGGCCCCGGCCTCCTCTGCGGCCCGGGCTACCCTGCCTATCTCTGGAATGTTGGGGGAGAGCTTCACCAAGAGGGGTAGTCCTGTACCTTTACGTACGACGGAGACAATCTCCTTAGTGGCCTCCGGGGTATTCTGCCCTGCCAGCATCCCGTAACCAGGCGTGTGAGGGCATGAGAGGGACACCTCCACGGCGGCAAAGTCCAGCCCCCGGAGCCCCTCCAGCACCTTCATAAAATCCCCCACATCCCTGCCTATTATGCTGGCAATTACAGGCACCCCTACTTCTTTTAGGTTACTGAATTCTTTGACACCTTCTTTAATGCCTGGGTTGGCGTATCCCACGGCATTAAGCATCCCGGCCTCAAACCCTATTACTATAGGGTTGTTGTGGCCGGGGAGGGGTTCCAGGCTCAAGGACTTTATCGTTACGGCCCCGGCACCCGTCAGGGCTACAGCCTTCAACATGCCTTTGCTTGTACCCAGGATGCCAGAGGCCAGGACTGTTGGGTTTTGAAGCCTGACACCACAAAGCTCCGTAGACAGGTCAACTTTGGCCATGGTCGGGAAGTATAACAAAAACACACTTCTTTGGAAAGGACGGGTTGTCGGTCTTAGGGGGGAGGGAAAGAATACAGAAGTCAGTAGTCAGAATTCAGAATACTAACTACTGAAGACTTTAGACTATGGACTATAGACTTTGGACTTTAGACTGTGGATTTTTTTAGTCCATAGTCTATAGTCTATGGTCTTTTTAGTCCATCACCTACTA
>DATETB010000144.1:0-5904 GCA_035283825.1 Candidatus Brocadiales bacterium
AAAGGCCTGTGGTTTGGAATAAATCTTCTGTATGGACTCCTCTGGACTGCGGGTCAGTAGGCTGTGGTGTATCGGGAGCACTACCTCTGCGCAGACCTTTACGTCAAACTCTAGAAACATCTGCAGGGTCTCCCTTATGCCGCCCTCGGTAGAGTTTTCTACGGGCACTATGCCGTAGTCTGCCGTCTTCATTGCCGCCTCTCTGAATACATCTTCAATAGTCCTTTGGGGTATATACTCTGCAGGGCCGAAGTTCTTCCTGGCCGCCACGTAACTGAAGGTGCCTTCAGGTCCGAGATAGGCCACCCTAGAGGGCCTTTCGAGCGCCCTTGAGCTGGCCATGAGTTCTCTGTAAATAGCTGTCAGAGAGGCGCTTGGGAGAGGGCCTTTGTTTTCAGAGGCAATACGCTTGTAGACCTGGGATTCCCTGTCGGGGTGGTAAACCTTTGTATTGGTACGTCTTTTTGTCTCTCCTATCTGTTGTGCAATCCTGGCCCTGTCGTTAAGGAGGTGTACTATGTGGGTATCAAGGGCGTCTATCTGCCCCCTTAAGGACTCTAAAGACTGGTTTTCCATATCTTTTCGGTTTTCGGATTGTTGGCCTTCGGCTATCGGTCAATAGCCGAAACCCGAGGGCTGAAGGCCGAAAGCCGATAGCAGGCAGAATAGGTACAAATTTCGTTAACTGCTATATTTACCAGAATTTAAGAGGGGTGTCAATAAAATATCTGAACTTTGGTGTGGAGTATATAGAGAGGCTGTTGCCGAAGTGGTTTTGGATGTCCGACATGACGATGGGACGATGGATAGACAAGGACTTATGCCAGCTAAAATTGCACAAAGAGATACCTTTTAGTATTGGGCAACAGCCTCTAGATATGGCTTACAATTTACGCCTTTTGTCATTTTCTTTAATTTGTGAGATGCAAGGGGGCCGCTATCTACGCCAAATTATGTGCCAGGGAGAGGTGGTTTTCAGGAGAGGCAGGGACAGAGCCGTGCCTGCATTTCTTCCCTTGATAAGAATCTCTCCTGCGGAGTTCCGCTGTAATGGCCTGGAGCACCTCTGCCTTAGCAAGGGACCAGATAGGGGAGATGAGGGCTTCTCCTTCGGTGTCCCCTACCAGCCTCTGAACGGTAGTCTCAGATGGGGTCCTCTCCAGGAAGTCAGCCGCCAGGGTAACGTACTCCTCCACCCCCATGGTCTTTACCAGTCCTCTAGAGTATTCCTCCGCCATAGGGGTTGAACGGGCGACGTAGAGGTGGTGTAGCTTTACGCCATCTATACCCAGTTTAGAAAGGGCCTCGGCCGTGGCCATCATGTCTGCCCAATCCTCTCCGGGCAGACCAAGGATGACATGGGCACAGACGTTTATACCCAGGGACTTGGTCCGCCGGACTGCCTCTTCAAAATCTTTGTAGGTATGACAACGGTTAACACGTTGAAGGGTGCGGTCGTGGATGCTCTGGAGGCCATATTCTATCCACAGGTGATAGTCGTCCTTGTAACTGTCAAGGAGGGAAAGCACCTCATCGGGCACGCAGTCTGGCCGTGTGCCGATGGAAAGCCCTATGACGTCTTTATCCTCCAGGGCCTCATTGTATCTAGACCTCAGCGTTTCAACGTCTGCATAGGTATTGCTGAAGGCCTGGAAGTATACGATAAATTTTTCCGCACCGTAACGCCTCTTCAGGTATTGCTTTCCCTTCCTTACCTGTTCCCCGATGGGTTGTAGTGTACCCCTGGCGTTGGGGCTGAAACTCTCGTTGGCACAATAAGTACAACCACCTGTCCCCTTGTAGCCATCCCTGTTGGGGCAGGTGAAGCCTGCATGGAGGGCTATCTTGTGTACCTTAAAAGGAAAACGCTCCTTGAGATATTGGCTAAAGGAATGGTACCTACATCCTTGTTGCCATGGGTAGTGCCGTTTGTGATTCTCCACCGAAGGCTCCTGTCTTAAAAATATACCTAAGCGACGATTCTCGTCAGGCTACGGCTAACGTACTGGGGGAGACGTCTCAATGTAGCAAACTTAACAGATTCTGTAAGTTGTGTCAATCGGGGGGAAGTTACTGCTTACTGCCTGCTAACGGTAGAAATCCATACCTATTAGAAACATGAAGCTATCTATACCTCTATTGGGGCTGGCTGTGCCTGCATTAGAGATGTGGTGTATGCGTGTCTGGAGGCTGAAGGCGGTCCTGTCATTTAGCATATATTTGATCCCTGGCCCTCCCTGGGGACTCCCGTTAAATTTTGACCCCAGTTCTTTTACATTTAAGTTGGTGTACAAAAAGCCTGCCCCTGCCGAAAAGAAGGGGATAAACCTTGTACCTGTCTCAAAATTGTAGGTGAAGAGGACATTTACACCCGCCTCCACGGCCCGACTAGGGGTGAGGAACATACCGAACATGGGTTCTATCTCAAACTCTAATGCCCCCTTGACCTTATCAAAGTCAGCGATGATGAGCCCCCATTTAGGGAGTAACTGAAAGTCCGTGATGTGCTCACTTTCGTCGGCCATACCGTAACTCCCGCTTATCCCGTACTCGTGCATCCCCGCCTTAAGGTAGCGGTCTTTCTTCTTGCCCTCTAAATCCAGCTTCCTTTCGTCCAGCTCCACCTGAGCTATCGCCTGGGCGCATAGGAGGCTGACTACTACGGCAATCAGGGTGCTTACGACTTTATTACGCATGGTTCCTCCCAAACGCATACAAAATAACCAAACACGCAAACTAAATCAAGATAAAAATACCGACTTTCAGAACTGTTCAGACACATGGTAATCCGCCTCTGGCGGATAAGGGGATATTGCCCTTCATGCCTTAGGTCGGGCCTGAGGCAGATTCGTCCGCCTCAGGCGGAGCGGACTTACCCCCCCCAGGAAGGTATCCAAGAAGGCCGTAAAATTTACGTTGAATAGGGCCTTTTTATTTGATAGAATTTTTGAGAGTTCTGAAAAAGCCCCAACGTGTCATTGCGAGGGCCTTAGCCCGAAGCAATCTCTTTTTCAATTGGGGGTTTGCTTCGCTTCGCTCGCAATGACATATGCTGGGCAAACCTAGATACTCTTAGGGTATTTTCAGAGGTCTCTTTTTGATATAAAACTCACGCATAAACCAAAATAGCGTAGTCACTAAAATATTCACCATGATAGCCGCACCTTCCATATCCTCACCTAGCAGGCCGACTTACTCTGTCCCAGATGTTGCTTACTTAAGAAATAAGTTTGTCGGCAGGCCCTGGCAATCTTATGAGGAGGGACTTAGCCACCTTCAAAGGCCAGGACAGGCAAAAAAACACCTCAATGACGCAGTAAGATTTGCCGCAAATAAAAACAAAAAGGGCGCCGCCTTATTTGCCAACTTTATAGGGACAGAATTTGGCAAGCGTGGATATTACAATGAAGCCCTTCCTTTTATCCAGAAGGCCCTCTCCCTTGACCCTGAGCTTGCACCTGCCCACAACAACCTGGGTATTCTGCTTAAAGAACTCAGGCGTTACGGGGAGGCAGAGGGGGAGTACAGAGAGGCCATAAGGCTCGACCCTAACTATTCGTTTCCTCACAACAACCTGGGCGTTCTGCTTGGAGAACTCAAGCGTTATGGGGAGGCGGAGGGGGAGGACAGAGAGGCAATAAGGCTTGACCCTGGGCTTGCACCTGCCCACAACAACCTGGGTGTTCTGCTTAAAGAACTCAAGCGTTATGAGGAGGCAGAGGGGGAGTACAGAGAGGCCATAAGGCTTGACCCCAACCATCCTTTTCCCCACAACAACCTGGGCGTTCTGCTTGAAGAACTCAAGCGTTACGAGGAGGCAGAGGGGGAGTGCAGGAAGGCAATAAGGCTTGACCCTGGGCTTGCAGTTGCCCACAATAACCTGGGGCTGGTCCTCTACAGGCAAGAAAGATATGAAGATTCAGAAAAGGAGTACAAAAAGGCAATAGAACTTAAACCAACCGGGGGAGAGGCCCATATCAATCTTGCTGTCCTCCTTGGCGCTACAAATCGTTATGGAGAGGCGGAAAAAGAGTTTAAAGAGGCCCTGAGGTTGTTTGAAAAAGAAGGGCAGGAAAAGCTAAAAGAGGCCGTGGAATATCTGGAAAAGGAGTCGGAGGTCCATCGTGACCCGCCTCAGGCGGGTTCTCTCTGGCGGGCCAAAGGGGAGTTCTTAAAGGCCCTGGGTAGAGAGGCCGAGGCCAGGAAGTCCCTGGAAAGGGCAGAGTTCTACGAGGCCATCAGGTATTTTGAGGCCCATAAGGAAGGACTGCTAAGGGAGTACGAGGGCAAATTTGTGGCCATCCTCCACGATAAGGTAGTGGACTCAGATGAAGATTTTGAAGCCTTGGGTGAAAGGATAATTAAAAAATTCGGCTCAAGGGATATGCTTGTCAGAAGGGTTACAAAAGAGCCAGAGGTAATTTATATACCCACCCCTTTTCTTGTCCAATAGATGACCTACACAAGCCAATACGGGTATTCCCGTTTACCCCCTGTGCCTGAAATTGAATTAGTGGTTGGAAACCCGGGAGGAAGCCCACGTCCTGAAATACTGAGTGTTATGGTAGATTCTGGTGCAGACCGCACCGTGCTTCCGTTAAAAGTTATCAAAAGTATGGATTTGCCTTTTTGGGATGAGGGGGAGGTAAGAGACTTTAGTGGAAATGCCCGTAAAGTATCCTTTTATACTGCAAAGATAACCATACCGACCCTGGAAGAGCACCTTATTAAGATAATAGCTTTAGATGGAGTGCATCCTCTTGTTGGGAGAGACATTTTAAACTTCTACAAGGTGACCCTGGATGGCAGGCAAAAGAAAATAGAAATAGAATAAATATAGCCTGCCCAAGACGGTTTACCTACCCCCTGACAGCTTGCTCCTTAAGCCGTTGTATTAATGACGGGACCACCTCAAACAAATCCCCCACCAACCCCAAATCTGCCACCCTGAAGATAGGGGCCTCGGGGTCTTTGTTGATGGCCACAATGTGTCTGGCGGTTACTATCCCCGCCAGGTGCTGGGCCGAGCCAGAGAGGCCACAGGCAACGTATAGTTCCGGGCTTATGGTCTTGCCCGTCAGGCCCACCTGGACCTCCTGGGGTCTCCATCCTGCGTCTACCGCCGCCCTGGAGGCGCCCACTACGCCCCCCAGGAGTTCTGCTAACTCCTCCAGTATCCTAAAATTCTCTGCCCCACGCATCCCCCTCCCCCCTGCTACAACTATCCTTGCCTCTGAGATGTCCGTCTTGACCCCCTTCGTGTAGATTATGTCCCTGAAGACTGTAAGAGGGTCTGTCGGTAGAGTAGAAACGTCGAGCATTTCCACCTCCGTAGAGGGAGGTTTTAAACCTGCCCCCACTGCTTGCGCTGATGGAAAGGCGTTGGGCCTTAAGGTTACTACCTGAAATCTGGGGACGGTGCTTTTTACCCTGGCACTAAGCCTTCCTGCATAGACAAGGCGTGTGGCCTCCAGGAGTCCATCGGAAATATCTAGGCTTGTACATTCGGTGAGGAGGGGGCCTCCTAGTCTGGCGGCAAGTCCAGGGGCCAGGTCCCTGCCCATAGCAGTGGCAGAGAGGAGGATTATCGCCGCACCACTTTTTTGAACCTCCTGGGCCAGTACGTACGTGTACAGCCTGTTGTTGTATCTCTCCAGGGCAGGGTGGTCTGCCAATAATATCTTCTGGGCACCATAGCACCTCACCGTCTCTGCCGGGTCTTTTATATTATTTCCTATAAGTATTGCGTTTAGTCTACCCGGGCCAGTTCCGACCTCTTCTAATAGTTGTCTTCCTGCCCCCAGTGCCTCAAGGGATGACCCTTTTAATCTCCCCCCTCTCTGCTCCAGGAAGACAAGGACTTCAACCATCAGATTATACGAACCTCCTCCCGAATGAACTTCA
>DATETB010000145.1:0-6165 GCA_035283825.1 Candidatus Brocadiales bacterium
ACTGGGAGGGTGCGGTAAGGCGGGGCAATTCCCGCTCAGGGTGAGCGATGGAGGCCCGCACATCCGCATCATGAACGTAGTAGTAGGGGGGAGATAGTATGAGGAGTAGCCGCAGGTCACGCCTGAGGCGGATTCGCCCGCCCAAAAGCTTGTCCTGAGCGAAGCCGAAGGGATGGCGGACTTTCAGCCTCTGGCGAACTTTAGCCTGCGTTTAATCGCAGAAAAAGGACGTAGGGACAGGGCTTTAGCCCTGTCCGACCCTGATGAGGACAGACCTGAAGGTCTGTCCCTACATCTATCAAAATGAGAATAGAAGAAAAGATACTTGAACTAGCCCTCAAGGTGGCGGAGGCCGCCGAGGTAATATACGAGGAAGGGGAATCCCGCTCGGTCAGCTTTGAGCATAATAAACTCAAATATATCCACAACAAGTCCATCCGTGGGATGGGTCTGCGGATTATAAAGGGCGGGCGGATAGGCTTTTCCAGCACCACAGACCTGAGGACCCCCGAAAAGTTGGTGGAAAAGGCCGTCCGCTCTGCCCAGTTCGGACAGGAGGCCAAGTTTGAGTTCCCTTCCTTGAACACATTCTCTGAGGTAAAAATCTTTGACAAAAACGTAGTAGATTTCCCCACGGAAAAGGCCATAAGCCTGGGGAAAGAGGCCATTAACAAGGCCCTCAGCGTCTGCCCTGATTACCAGTGTACCGTAGAGGTAGGGAAGGGCATAGGCATGAGGCACCTGTTGAACTCCAGGGGATTAGATATCTCCAAAAACTCCACCTTCCACAGCATGGGTATAGACATCGTACACGCAAAGGAAAAGGGACTGGTCTGGGTGGGGGAGGGGGAGAATTCCAGAAAGACGGTGGACGGCCTCATGAGGTCTACTGAAAAGATACTGGAAAAACTGCGACTGGCAGAAAGGGAGGTCAAGGTCAATTCGGGCCTCCTTCCCATAATCTTTACCCCCAAGGCAGTAGGCCTCCTCCTGTCACCCCTGGAAATGGGTTGCAACGGCAAACTGGTACAAAAGGGCGCCTCCCCCCTTATAGGCCGGCTGGGAGAAAAGATAGCAGACGAGAGATTGACCATCTATGACGACCCCACGATAGACTTTGCCCCAGGGAGTTACCCCCTGGATGGGGAGGGGGTTAAGGCCCGGTGCACGCCACTCCTGGAGAGGGGGGTGCTCAAAAACTATCTATTTGACTTGCAAACGGCAGGCATGATGTCTACCAGGTCCACTGGAAACGGCATACGCGGCTTTTCCTCCCAGCCAGCCCCATCGTGCTCCCACATCATCATAGTGCCAGGGGACATGAAACTAGAGGACATGATAAAGGACATAAAGCATGGGATTCTAGTAGACCAGGTACTGGGCGGTGGACAGAGCAACACCCTGGCAGGGGAGTTCTCGGTCAACATAGACCTCGGCTTCCTCATTGAAAAGGGAGAACTCATAGGCAGGGTAAAGGACCGCATGATTGCCGGGAATGTCTTTGAGGCCTTCAATAAACTCGCCGCCATAGGAAGCCAGCCAGAGTGGTACGGGGATAACTACGTCCCGGCCCTCTACTTTAGTGGATTGAGCGTGGTGGGGTAGGAGGGAAGAGGAGATGCAAGACAAAGAGATAAAAGAACAGGTACAGGCCCGCTTCAGGAGGATTAGCGTAGAACCCTCCTCAGAAAAGAGGGTGCCCATAGGCCCTGAGAGTGCAAAGAACCTGGGCTACGACCCCAAGGAGATTGACTCCCTGCCGTCGTCTGTTACTGAGTCCTTTGCCGGCGTGGGGTACCCTTTGGGTTTGGGGCCAATACATGCAGGGGAGAGGGTTCTGGATATTGGCTCTGGGGCCGGACTGGACGCCTTCCTTGTATCAAGACGGATAGGCCCAACGGGGAGGGTCATTGGAGTAGACATGACCCCAGAGATGGTGGAGAAGGCGGAGGCCAACAGGCAAAGGCTGTCGGGGGTGGCCCTGCCACTTACCAACGTAGAGTTCCGTCAAGGATTAGCAGAGGAACTCCCAGTGGGAGATAACTCCGTGGACCTGGTAATCTTCAATGGGCTTGTAAACCTTTCCCCCCAGAAGGAACAGGTGTTGGCAGAGATTTACAGGGTCTTAAGACCTGGGGGACGTATCTATGCGGCAGACATCATACTGGAAGAGGGCGTAGACCAGGCCACGGTAGAAAAACTGGGCCAGTGGTCCAACTGAATCAGCGGCGCCATACCAGGGAGGGCCTTCCTGGGACTCTTGGAGAAGACAGGCTTTATAGATGTAAAGATGGTGGGCAAGACGGGCTACCGTACCTCGCAATACACCACAGGTGCCGCCTTCACGGCAAGAAAACCTGCCAAAATGTAGCCGCAACCTTCAGGTTGCGTTATTTTGCCATTTTTTCGCAGGCTAAAGTCATGCCAAAGGCAGACCTGCCTCAGGCACGGCCTGCGGCTACCAATTCATGTCTAGGTGGGTAATCTAAATCCCGAGGAACATGACTGCCAGCCCCGTGAGGGCTATCACCCCCCCTGCCATGACGTGAGACCACTTCTCCAGGACACGTTGTGGGAGGAGATTTAACCCCATGAAGGCCAGCATACTCTGGGCCACCACAATAAAGACGGTGGTTACAGAAAAGGCCGTGGTAGTCAACCATATCCCGCTCCAGCCGTGCTGGACCGCCAGGAACATTAACGGTATGAGGGGTTCGCATGGGCCAAAGACAAAGATAGCCATGAGTGTCCAGAAGGTAACTATCTCCCCCTTGTGGAAATGGAGATGGTGGTCTCTTATGTGCTTTAGCCCCCAGAGGGCGTAGGCTACGCCAAAACCGATAAGGAGGAAACCCGCCACGTTCCCCCTGAACGATTCTACGCCTTCCATGTGGGCCAGCCCCATGCCCAGTACAATGCCCAGTACCCCCAGGACAAAACTGGAGCCCACGTGTCCAAGCCCTGCCAGGAAACTCACGACCAGCAGCTTCTTCCTTGACCACCCCTGTGCCTGGGCCAGGGAGGCAAAGGGTAACCAGTGGTCGGGGGCCAGGGAGTGCACCAGCCCAACGCCGATTGCCGATAATATCAGGGCCTCCATAGCACAAAATTATAAATAATGCCACTAAGAAATGCAAACTAAATGTGAATCTGCCAGGAAATTTGGCTTTGAAAAAATAATACTCTATGGTATATTCACTGCCCAGTTTAAGCATGGGCAACTTGGTTCTTCATTGAAAGAGGAGCAGAGAGTGAAAGTCAAAAACTGCATGACAAAAAAACCTTCGGTTCTGAGGCCAGAGGATGGGGTTAAAACGGCGGCCTCTTTATTTATCAGTAAAAAGATTGGGGCAGCGCCGGTAGTGGACAATACGGGGGCTGTGGTGGGCATTATCTCCATGATAGATATACTTAATACCTTCAGTCCGGATTTCCTGCCTCTCCTGAGCAGTGTGAGTTTTATCAAAGACTATGGGGCCCTGGATATTAAGATAAAGGACGTAAAGGAGTTGGAGAAGACAAAGATAGGCGATATAATGACGAAGGACGTTGTTACAGTAAACGAGGATAGTGACGTAATAGTGGCCATCGCCCTGATGCGGAAGAATGGCTTCAGGCACCTCCCCGTAGTCAAAGGGGATAAATTGATAGGCATCATTTCCCAGACAGACGTTTGCAGGAGATTCTTAGAGGTTTGGGAAGGTCAGTCAAAGGGTGAAAATTCGTAGTCATGTCCTTCCTGAATTTTTATTAGTAATCCTCCTATTCCTTACCAGCCCCCTCCTGGGAGAGACGGAGGTATACTTCTCTCCTGAGACGGACATCCTCCATCTCTTCCGCCAGCAAATAAATCTTACAAAGACAAGTCTGTATGCGGCCATCTCCTCTATAGATTCAGGGGAACTGGTCCAGGCACTCCTCGAGGCCAAGGACAGGGGGGTAAGGGTGCAGTTGGTACTGGACGAGGAGTATATGCGCGAAGACCCCACACAGGCGAAATTCCTGGTAGAAAAGGGACTGGACATCAGGCTTCTCAGTGGAAAGGCAGGGGGCCGCATGAACAATAATTTTGCCATATTTGACGGGAGGGAACTCCTCACCGGTTCTTACAACTGGACGGAGAGGTCACAGAGGTTTAACCTTGAGAGTGTACTCCTCGCAAAAGAACCTGCCGCGGTGGAGGCATATATACAGGAGTTTGAACGCCTCATTGGGCAATCAGTGGAAGTGACAGGCCCGTCCCCAACGGAGACAAAAAGGGTCCTGCCACCACCCCAAAAAGAGCTGGCAGGTAAAGAATTCCTGAGTATCTCCTTCCATGAGATGGAAAAGATGTTTGGGAGAGAGAGTCAGCTGGGCAGTACTGAAAAGAAGAGGGCCTGGGAGGACTACCAGGGTAAGTACGTACGGTGGCAGGGGGTAGTTGTACACAAGGGGGCCGCCCGTATGGACTGGAATAAGGTGGGGATAAGGCACGGCCAGGGAAAAGAGGCAGACGTAGAGGTCTCTTTCAATTGGAATAATATGGAGGATATCCTTACTTTACGGGAGGGGGATTCCATTACTTATATGGCAAGACTCTCACAAAGGAGGGGGCGTGGCGCCCCTTACCGCCTGGACGACGGCGAACTCCTGAAGTAAAACAAGGGCACCCTACAAACAAAAAGACTTCGGGATACTGGGAATGCTCCCAGTACCCGAAGTCTTTTATAGGATTAAGAAAAGAAACTTTTTACCAGACGCTGGAAGGTTTCTGGAATAGTTCCAGAACCACAAAGCGGTTTGTTCCCTTCAGGGTAACATCCTGACACTTCTGACTGCTCATCCCACCCCATTCGCCCTTGGCGCATACGGTATAGTCGCCAGGGGGCAGGGTAAATACACAACTGCCGTTATGCTTTGTAGTATCTGACCTATCCCCTATAGTTACAGCGGCATTCTCTATGGGGGCATTACCCAGGGCTATAACTATGACCTGGACGGTTACGGACTCTTCTGCCTTAAGTGATGGGGCCCCTACCCCAAGGAATAAGGCTAAACAGGTTGCTAACGCTAGCATCTTTCTCATTCTAACCCATTCTCCTTTCTAAACTAAGACCCTCTTATCCCGCAAGATACAAATTATTCCTTACCCTAATGCCGTTACATCCTTTATCAGGGAAGTATTAAAACCACAGGCGGATACATCATACGTATACAAATCCATTTGTCAACAAAAAAATTTGTTGTACGTTTCTTTAATTTGTGGGATGTAAGGGGGTCGTCTTATCAAAAATTGACACTGTTCCTATTAAAAAGACCTTATTTCCCTTCTTTAACGATTACTTCAATTTCTGTTATCTTCCCGGCCTCGACCTTGACCGCATCATAGGTGATATCCCGGTACGAAGTCATCTTTAAATCATAAATCCCAGGAAACACATCCAGCCGCCTTTTAGTCTGTCCGGATGAAATGACATCCTTGCCTTTTGGCTCGTAAAGACGAAATATCTCATCTAAAGGTTTGCCGCGCGCATCCACGGCGCGCACCAGGAGCGCTCCATATTCCGGTAGCTTTAACTCCGTAACCTCACCTAGTTTTATAACCACATCTTTATATTTTATATCCGGATAAGAACCTACATAGACATTGTATTCTCCCGGTGGAAGACCTGCGGGCTTATTGGTATCGCCCGACGCAACTATGTTATCCTTCCAAGGTTCCTTTTTGTAAACCCAGTAGTGAACGCGTAAAGGTTTGCCTTCAAAATCCATTGCTACTATGTTAAGCTGTCCCCATAGAGGAAGGTCTATCTTTGTGGTCTCATTGCGCCTAATCCTGACATCTTCATAGGTTATTTCGGGTTTCAAAGCCACTCTTACATAATAATTGCCCTCAACTATATCCAGCGGCTCATTGGTCGTGCCGTTGGCAAGAGATTTCTTTTTGTCTTCAGGCGCATACATAAAAAAATAGTCTTTTATGGGCTTGCCAGTGGCATCGTTTCCTGCTATCAAGACCTTTCCATATCCGCCTGCCTCAATCTCTGTGGTCTTTGCCTCCTCTATCGTAACATTCTTTATCCATATAGCCGGAGACGACGGTATCTTTATATCATAAAACCCTGTTAACATCTCCAGGGGGCGGCCTGTCTTTGCCCCATACAATATATTTACTGGCTCGGG
>DATETB010000146.1:0-4856 GCA_035283825.1 Candidatus Brocadiales bacterium
ATCCTTTTGATACCCCCTGAGGAGTATAAACCACATTAAGGGCAGGGAGGCCAGGGCCATGGGTACGAGGAGGATAAAGTGTTTTATCCTTGCCCCGGTGACGAACACCATGGCAAAGAATATGGGCGGCAGTATCATCCCGGTGCCCAGGTCGGGTTCCATAAAGATGAGCATCAGGGGTATAAGGGTGAAGGCCAGCGAGCCTGCCAGGACGTGGAGTTTCTTGTAGCTATTTTTGTACATGAGGTATTTCGCCAGGGCCAGTACCAGGATAATCTTCAAGAACTCAGAGGGCTGGAGGTTGACCGGCCCCAGGTCCAACCACCTCTTTGAGCCACGGACAGGGGTGCCCAGCAGGAGCACTACCAGGAGGGCCAGTATCCCCAGCAGGTAATAGACGTAGGCGTATCTTACGATACTGAGATAGTCAAGATAGAGTAGTCCAAAGAATACCCCCATCCCCAGCCCCATCCAGATGAGTTGCTTTAGGACATGACCCTGGGAGGCGGCGCTCCATATAAAAAAGAGGCCGATGGTGAGGAGACCGCAGGTAGAGATGAACACCAGCCAGTCAAACCCCCTGAATAGTCTCTTGTTAAGCACGTCTTCAGCGCCCTTCTACCCCTGTATCCCTTTTAGCCGTAAGCTGGGCCGTATCCCTGTGGAGCAGGCCCTGGGCCAGTTGCTGGGCTATGGGCGCCGCTACCTACCCGCCGTGTCCTGTGGTCTCTTCCACCACCACACAGAGACTATAGCGGGGGTTATTGTAAGGCATGTAACCCAGGAACCAGGCATGATAAACCCCTTTTGTGCCTGTCTGTGAGGTGCCTGTCTTTCCTGCCACCTCCAGGACGTCTAACCCTTTGCCCCTGGCAGTGCCGCTGATTACCACCTTTCGCAAGGCGTTACGCAGTACCTTGAGGTGCTCAGGGGGGATGGATACGGCGCCTTTCTTGCGTGTCCCGCCTGAGGCGGATTCCCACGGCAGGTCTTCTTCTAATGAGACCACTCTTTTCAACAGGTGGGGGCTAACCAATTTCCCACCATTGGCTACGGCGGCCATCATGCGGGTCATCTGGAGCGGAGTTGTAAGGAGTTCTCCCTGTCCTATGGAGAGGTTCAGCCTCTCCCCCTGGGAACGGATTGCCGGCACAAGGCCAGCCCCCTCAAAGGGGAGGTCTATCCCGGTCTTCTCCCCAAGGCCAAAGGCCCGGGCCTCGTCTTCCAGGTTACACCCCTCCAGTCTCTTCGCCACCTCATAGAAGTAGATGTTGCAGGAGTGCTCCAGGGCCCCTTCCAGCCCAATCTGATGGTGGGTGGAGGTGCAGTGACGGATTCTATCTCCTATCATAAGTTTGCCGCCGCAGTAAAATTGGGTAGAGGGGGTAATCTCTCCCCCGGCAAGGGCGCTCAGGGCGGTTATGGGCTTGAAGGTGGAGCCTGGGGGCAGGGCCGCCTGGAGCGGACGGTTTAAAAGGGGTTTCCGTGGGTCACTGGCCAGACGGGTGTAATCCAGGTTAAAGGTGTTGAGGTCAAACCCTGGGCGGCTTGCCAGGGCCAGGACTTCCCCCGTCTGGGCGTCCATTACCACTATTGAGCCATTTTTATCTCCCAATCCACTCAGGGCCGATTCTGCCAATTTCTGTATGTCCAGGTCCAGGGTCAGAAAGAGGTCATGACCTGCCTGGGGGGGCATGTCAAAGATGACCTTGTCCACCTGCAGGGTCTTTAATACAATCTCTTTTATCCTTTTCCCCGGCCTCCCCTGGAGTTCTACGTCGTACTGGGCCTCCAGACCCCCGCGTCCCACCAGGGTATCTTTGGAAAGGGTGCCGTAGTAGAGGCTCAGTCTACTGTCGGAGGACTCTGTGCGCAGGCCCTTGATTTTCTGCCATTCCGCCTCCGAGAGTTTGCCTAGGGACCCCAGGAGGTGACAGGCCAGTTCTCCGTTGGGATAGTACCTCTTGGGTCTGGCCACCAGAGACACCCCAGGGTACTGTTCCAGTCTGGTCTCCAGTTCCGCCGCCTTTTCAACTGATATATTTTTAACTATGGGGAGAGAGGCAAGTTCCTCCTGGATACGTACCCTCCTTTTACGGCCCCTCTGGACGTTCTTTTTGATGGATTCCACCCTATTTACCGCCACTTCAGCCCTTGCCAGGAGCTCCTCGGGTTTGAGGTCTAAGAGCCTTGATACCCTCTCCACCCATAGGTCATCGTAAGGGTGGCATTCCTGACACGCCGTGTTGCTCCTCTTATGGGCCTTGATTTTGGAGAGGTCCGGAGGGAGTTCGTTTTTGTCATAGGAAGATTCATCTTTGGGGACCCTGGAGGCGTAGTAGCTGTAAAGGAGGTTCTTGTATCGCACCTCCACGTCAAAAGAGGCCTCTTCCAGGGCGAGGGGTCTACCGTGCCGGTCGTAGATGTTGCCCCTGCGGGCCGATAAGGTGTACTCCTTTATGAGACGTTTCTTGGATAGGCCGCTGTATTTACCTCCCTGGACGAGTTGCAATTGGGCCAACCTCCCCACCAGCGCCAGGTGAAGCAACGCTATCAAGACGAAGAGTATCTTGAGTCTGTTAGGATACATCCTTCCACCTTACGGGGGGCAGAAATTTTTTGAGTAGGAAATACAGTCCGGGGGCCACGGCCAGGGTAAGGAGGGTGCCCATGAAGACCTTCCAGAGGACGGAGAGGGGGTCAACGGAGTGGTAGGTCAGCCCGAGAATTATGGCGCATCCTCCCCGGTGTATCAGGGAGGCAATCAGGACTACCAGCAGTTGGACCAGTATGGGGCCGTTGTAGAATTTATCCTTGAGGAGTCCGACGATTAGGGCTATCCCTACGAAGAAGGAACTGTGCAGGCCCACGGGGTCGTTGGAGAACAAATCCCAGGCAAGCCCCATGACCAGGCCAACAAGGCTTGCCTGGAGCAGTTCCAGCCTCAGGGCACAGAAGACCGTGATGGGCAGGAAGAGGTCTGGTTTTATCCCCAGGAAGTTGCCTCCCAGGTTGTAAGGGAAGGTGGTGGTCTCAAGGATGGCTATAAAGAGGGCGGTAGCTGCTAGTATTACCCAGAGCACAATCTCACCTTCTGCTGCCAGCGGTGCTGCCGCTTGCCAGCGGTACTGGCGTCTGCCCGCTTCCTTTACTGCTGGTAATATTCCGTAACTCCTGACCGTCCTGGAGGGGAGGCGTGCTGAGGATTAGTACGGTGTCTAACCCGGTAAAGTCCACCCCCGGTTTGAGCTTTAAGGTCTTATATGGCGTCCCTTCTTCTTCCACGTCATCTGCCACGGTAGCAATGTAGAGGGAGTCTGGGTAGATGCCCCCGATAGGGGCTGAGACCACCCTGAAACCCTTCTGTACCTTTCCACCTGAGGTGGACCACTTAGGCAGGTATTTTAGACGGCATAACCCGCCCGAAGTCCCCTCTACCACCCCCAGGTCGCTAGTCTCCAGTATCCTGGCAGGTACCCTGGAGGCCGGGTCCGTGATTAGGAGCACCCTGCTGGTGTAGGGGCCTACTGAGGATACCCTCCCCACCAGTGCGTCCTGGGCCAGCACTACGCTATCTTTAGCAACTCCGTGCCTTGAGCCTACGTCTATCAGGAAGGTCTTTCTGAAGTCTGAGACGTCATAACCTATCACGTGGGCCAGCAGGGGCCTTTGTGGCACTTTTATCTCTTTATAATACTCCGTAACGGAGGCGAGTTCGGTCTGGAGTCGGGCTACGGCCACCTCTCTCTGGACCAGCCGGTTCTGCAGCCTCTGGACCTCCCCTTCCAGTTCTTTTACCTTACTAGCGGCAGTCCAGGAGGCTGGTACCCATACGAAGGCCCGATTAACCCCTCGTCCTGCCTTAAGGAAGGTCTTCTGCACTGGTTTAAAGGGAGAACCTGCCAGGAGCCTTATTTTATCTGAGAAGGCAAAGGGCAGGCTGAGTAGAGCAAGGGAGATTACCAAAGGAATGAGGGCCAGGAGTATCTTCCTGGGGGGATTGTGCCTTCTAGACCTCCACCTCTTCATTTTGTAATACGTCTTTGTAGATATCCAGGTTTTCCAGCAGTATCCCGGTGCCCCTGGCTACTGCGGTGAGGGGGTCTTCGGCTATTCGGACGGCCATACCCGTCTCCTCGGCCAGAAATTTGTCTAACCCTCTCAGAAGCGAGCCACCCCCAACCATCACCATCCCGTACTCCAGGAGGTCTGAGGCCAGTTCTGGCACTGTCCTCTCCAGTACGGTCTTTACTGCATTGGCTATGTGATCCACGGGCCCTCTTAAGGCCTCCCTGACCTCTTCAGAACTCATCACCGTGGACCTGGGCAGGCCAGAGATGGTATCCCTCCCTCTAATGTCCATGGTGACCTCTTCTTCCATGGGACAGGCCGAGCCTATTTCCAGCTTGATGTTCTCAGCCGTCCTGTACCCGATGTCCAGGTTGTAGTTATTGCGGACGTAGTGGACTATGGACTCGTCCATCTCATCCCCTGCTACCCTGAGGCTGACGTGGGTAAAGATGTCTCCCAGGGAGAGGACTGCTACCTCGGTGGTACCACCGCCAATATCTACAATCATGTGGGCCACGGGCTCGCTGATGGGTAGACCGATGCCTATAGCGGCCGCCTTGGGCTCTGAGACCAGGTAGACCTCCCTGGCCCCTGCCCTCTCCGAGGAGTTAACCACCGCCCGTCTCTCTACCGCCGTAATCCCCGACGGGATGGCGATGATTAACCTGGGCCTTAACCCCCATTTCCTCTTATGTACCTTCTGGATGAAGTATTTAAGGAGGGCCTCGGTGATGTCAAAGTCGGCAATGACCCCGTGTTTTAGCGGCCTTATCACAGAGATAGTA